>JABFSC010000124.1 GCA_013140885.1 Deltaproteobacteria bacterium
CTGGGGATGTGTTCCTGGTTCGACCTGGAGAGTCAGTGCCAACTGATGGGGTGATCCGCTCAGGAGATTCCAGCTTTGATGAATCGTCAGTGACCGGAGAATCCGTTCCCGTGGACAAGGGACCGGGAACGAAAGTCTTTGCCGGTGCCTTCAATCGCCAGGGTGCGGTAGAAATCGAAGCCACAGCATCATTCGCTGACAACACCCTCGCCAAGATCATCCATCTGGTGCAAGAGGCCCAGGAACAGAAGGGAGCAACACAGCAGTGGATCGAACGTTTCGGACGTCGCTACAGCCCAGCTGTGTTGGCGACTTCGCTCCTTCTACTCCTTGTTCCGTGGCTTCTCGGTCTTTCCGCTGCTGAGTGGGGCATACGAGCGGTGGTGTTGCTGGTTGCCGCGGCGCCGTGCGCCTTGGTGATGTCAACTCCGGTCGCCATGGCCGCAGGCATCGGCTCCGCAGGGAAGCGAGGAATTCTAATTAAGGGCGGCGCCCATTTAGAGCACCTTGGGACCATCCGCGTGGTCGCCTTTGATAAAACCGGTACTCTCACACATGGGAAGCCAACAGTGACTGACATAAGAGCCTTTCAGGGAACCGAAGCCGAGGTGCTCGCCGTGGCCGCAGGACTTGAGCACTTCTCGGAACATCCCCTCGCGCGGGCGATTGTCAACCGGGCGTGCGAGGATGGCATTTCCTCAGCGACGGTCACCGGGTTTGCGGCGCTCACCGGAGCTGGAGCAAAAGCCGTGTTTCAAGGCATGACCTGGTATGTAGGCAGTCCTTCCCTCTTTACTGATCTCGGTCTCATGAATGGACTTGTTTCTCCACACGTAGAGCAACTGCAAGCCCAGGGAAAAACCGTCGTGCTCGTCGGAAACCCCACGGTGATTTGCGGCCTGCTGGCTCTGCAGGATCAAGTACGTGCCGGCGCACGAGAGACTCTCACGGGCCTGCGCAACGCCGGGATTCACGTTGTCATGTTAACCGGAGACAATGCACGAACAGGACGAGCAGTTGCCCTCACCCTTGGTATTGAAGATGTCAGGGCAGACCTGAAGCCAGAAGACAAGGTGAAAGCTGTTAAAGACCTCGAAACGCAGTACGGACCAGTCCTCATGGTTGGAGATGGGGTGAATGACGCCCCGGCACTTGCCGCTGCCACGTGTGGCGTAGCAATGGGCGTCGCTGGGAGCGATGCCGCGATTGAGGCAGCCGACGTCGCCTTGATGGCGGAAGATCTGGCGAAAGTGGAAGAAGCGCTGTCCTTGGGCCGGCGCGTGCGTACGATCAGCCGCCAGAACATTACGTTCTCGATTCTGATTCTGGTGATTTTAATTCCAGCGGCCGTGCTTGGCGTTTTGGGTGTCACAGCGGCCGTGTTCACGCATGAGGTGAGCGAACTCTTGGCCGTCGCCAACGGCTTGCGCGTGCGAGGGAGCTTTGCTTCTCCCGCATTATAGAAAACAGCTTGCCCCCCATTACTAGGGTACCGTATTGGGTCCAGAGGAGCAGTCATGGAACGAGGTCCCTAAGAGTCCGTTACTCCCAGACACCGATGTGAGGCGGCGTTTTCTCCACGGAATTTCTCATGGCATTGATCGACCTCAATGAGAACATGAGCGAGATGTGGGATATCGCGGAGCAGGTGCTTGTAGTGTTCCGGCGCCTTGGGCTGATGCGTCACCACCGATACGCTCGCGGAGTAGTGGCGGGGGCTAACGCGCCACACATGCAAGTCTGTGATGCGAGTATCCGTGTCCCGCTCTATCGCCTTTATGATCGCGGACTGTTCTTGTTCGTTCACGGCTCCGTCAAGCAAGATCAGACTGGTATCGCGCGCGAGACCATAAGACCACCGGGTAATCACTGCTGCGCCAACCAGGCCCATCACGGGATCAAGCCACACCCAGCCAAAGTATTTTCCGGCCCCAAGTGCGACAGTGGCGAAAACAGAAGTGAGAGCATCGGCTAAAACGTGAAGATATGCTGCTCGTAAGTTGTGGTCGTGATGGTGACCCTCATCCTGGTGCTCCTGTTCTTGGTCGCGGTGTTCCTGCAACAGGAACCCGCTCACGATATTGACGAGCAATCCGACGAGGGCGACGAGAATGGCTTCATTGAAGTGGATCGTTTGAGGGGCAAGCATACGCATGACCGACTCCAAGGCCATGACCAGCGCTATTACGGCCAGAGCCACGGCGCTCGCAAATCCCCCCAGGACACTGACCTTTCCGGTGCCAAACGTGAAACGTGGGTTATTTGCGTGGCTGCGCGCATAGCGATACGCAAAGAGCGCGATACCAAAGGCCGCGACGTGCGTGGCCATGTGCCACCCGTCCGCGAGTAATGCCATGGAACCGAACATCATGCCCGCGACGATCTCAATCACCATCATCATGGCTGTAAGCACCATGACCTTCGTCGTGCTCTTCTCACCATAGTCGGAATCGCTGGCGAAATTATGTGAGTGTTTCCATTGATGATGGGTATGGAGGTGCATGAGCAGTTTCTCCGTAAATATCGCACAGACTATTTTGTTCTCTTTCCTACAAGCCTGTCTCTTCAGACACCCTCTTGCGTCATTCTGAGCGGAGCGAAGAATCTCTGCTGTTGCTGGGGGATCGAGATGTTTCGCGGAGTGTACCCTGAGCATCGTCGAAGGGCTCAACCTGAAAGGCTGGGGAAGATGCAGGGATGGATTGTCTTATTCTTCCTTCAACCCACTCGTACAGCACTGGAATCAGCACCAGCGTCAGGAATGTAGAGCTGAGGATGCCACCAATAACCACGGTCGCGAGCGGCCGTTGTACCTCTGCTCCCGCGCCCATGGCGACGGCCATCGGTACAAAGCCAAGGCTGGCCACCAAAGCGGTCATCAACACGGGACGCAAACGAGTGAGTGAGCCTTCCATGACCGCATCGCGGATGGATTTACCCTCTTCGCGGAGCTGATTGAAGTAGCTGATCATCACCAAGCCATTCAGCATAGCCACGCCGCTCAGCGCGATGAACCCCACCGCTGCCGTAATGCTGAACGGCATCCCGCGCAGCCAGAGCGCGAGGACACCGCCGGTGACCGCCAGAGGAATGCCGGAATAGACCAGCAACGCCTGCCGCAGACTACCGAACGCGAAAAAGATGAGCACGAAGATGAGCGCCAGCGCCGAGGGGACGACAACGGCTAAGCGTGTGCGAGCTTCTTGTAGGTTTTTGAACTGCCCACCAAACTCGATCATGTAATTGTCCGGGAGTTGCACCTGCTCCTTGATGCGCCGCTCGGCTTCGTCGACGACCCCCTCCACATCACGCACGTTCAGGTTCACCATGAGTGCAGCGCGACGCTGACCCTCATCCCGTCGGATGGGTTCGACCGTCTTGAGTGTCTTAAACTCCACCAGTTTTCCCAGCGGGACGAGGCCAGTCTGGCCGACGCGCACCGGCAACCTCTTAATTTGCTGGTCGTCCGCACGCAACTGTTCGGGCATCCGCACCACAATGTCGTACCTGCGGTTGCCATCGACAATCACGCCGACTTCTTGGCCGGCCAGAGCAACGCTGATGGCTTTATTCGCCTCGGCCGCTTGGAGACCGTAACGCCGGAGCACGTCACGGTTGACCTGTATCTGCAGTTGTGGTGTCCGTCCCTCGGTCTCGAATTCGACTTGCGCCACGCCAGGGGTCTGTTCGAGAATGCCCTTGATCTGTTCCGCACGATTTTCCAGCACGTCGTAGTCGTTGCCGAAAATCTTCACCGATACCTCAGCTTTCGTGCCTTCGAGCATTTCGTTGAAGCGCATCTCGATGGGCTGCGCAAAGAGAATGCTGTAGTCTGGATTGATGGTCTTGAGCA
Source organism: Deltaproteobacteria bacterium (assembly GCA_013140885.1). GTDB lineage: Bacteria > Desulfobacterota > Binatia > Bin18 > Bin18 > JABFSC01. The sequence goes on from JABFSC010000124.1 coordinate 3,854, forward strand.
TGGCTTCAATCTGCTCGCGTAACTCCGCCTTATTCGACGGGCGCCCGGGCGTTTGTGGCCAGTCGGCGAGCGGCTTGTAGAAGATGTACACGTCGCTTTCGTTCGGCGGCATCGGGTCGGTGGCGATTTCGCTGGTGCCGATGCGGGTAAAGACCCGCGTGACTTCCGGAAATGCTTGCAAGATGCGGTTTTCGACTTCGATGTCAGTCTTCAGGGATTCTTCGATGCTCATCCCCACGGGTTTGTAGAGCATCGCGGTAATGGAACCCTCATCCAGCTTCGGCACAAACTCCGCCCCGAGATGTCCAAACAGCCAAACAGAGCTGGCAAAGAGCGCAACCGCAGTCGTCACCACGATCCAGCGGAATCGTAAGGCGACACTGAGTATGCGCGCATAGCCGCCCTTGGCCAGGCGGATAACGATATTGTCGCCTTCCTGAACTTTGCCGCGCAGCACGAACGAACAGAGCACCGGCATCAAGGTAAGCGAAAGCAGCAACGCACCAGCGAGCGCGAGCATGACGGTGAGCGCCATCGGATGAAACATTTTCCCCTCAATTCCCGTCAGCGCGAGAATAGGAATATAGACCACCGTGATAATGACCACGCCGAAGAACATCGGAGTGCCAACCTGTTTACTTGCGGACAGCACGGTCAGAGCGCGTTCCTCGACCGTGAGCGCGCGGCCAAGCTGGTGCTGCCGCTGTCCTAGCTGGCGGACAACGTTCTCCACGATGACGACCGCGCCATCAATAATCAGGCCGAAGTCCACCGCGCCAAGGCTCATCAGGTTTCCCGAGATACCGAAGCGTGTCATCCCCATGAGCGCGAACAGGAATGAAAGCGGGATCGCCGAAGCGACGATGAGCGCCGCGCGCCAGTTGCCCAACAACCCCAGTAGCACGACCACCACGAGCACCGCACCCTCGAACAAGTTGGTCTTTACGGTGTGGACGGTACGATCGATAAGCTGGGAACGGTCATATTGGATCTGGATTTCCACACCTTCGGGTAGTTTGGTCTGAATCTCGGCAACACGTGTCTTAACCCGATCGGCCACCTCGCGGCTGTTCTCGCCGGCAAGCATCATTGTCGTGCCCATGACCGTCTCGTGGCCGTCAAGTGTGGCCGCCCCCGTGCGGAACTTGGTCCCAGTCTTTACTTCAGCCACGTCTTTGACGAGGAGCGGCGTGACGCCGGCCCCGAATTTGAGCGGCAGGTTGGCAATGTCCTCCGCGTTGTTCACACGACTTACGGCGCGGATGGTGAGTTGCTCCGTGCCGCGGCTGATGATGCCGCCGCCGACATTCTCAACATTCTGCGCGATAAGGTCGGCCAATTCACTGAACGTCATGCCCATGTCGGCGAGCGCATCAGGTTTGGGCTGCACGACGAATTGCCTCTCGTATCCGCCGCTTTCGTTGATGTCGGCGATGCCTGGCACGGTGCGCAGCAGCGGCTTGATGACATATTCCTGGATTTCACTCAACTCGATCAGCTGCTCCAATTCGGTCGGTGGTTTATGCTTGGCGTCGGCACGGTAATTGACACTGTAGTACAATATCTCCCCGATGCCCGTGCTGATGGGCGCGAGTTTGGGAAGCGCGCCTACCGGTAATTGTTCCAGCACACCTTGCAGACGCTCGGCCACGAGCTGGCGTGCCCGGTAGATATCCGTGCCGTCCTTAAACTGGATCGTCACCTGCGAGAGACCGAATTTCGTCAGCGAGCGCATTTCGTCCACGCCGGGTAGACCAGCGAGGGCAATTTCGATGGGTCGCGTGACGAGTTTCTCCGATTCTTCGGCGGCGAGCGCCGCAACTTCGGTGTTCACCTGCACTTGCGGGGCGGTAATATCGGGCACGGCATCGATGGGCAACTGTAGTGCCGACCAAAGACCGGCTGCTAGTAGGATGACGGCGGCCAGCAGGATGAACCCCGGCTGGCGCAGGGAAAATTCGAGCATTCTGTCAATCATGATGTGTAAACCTCAAGGTTGCGGAGATTTGCCGGAGGCTTCTTCCTGGTTTTACGGGTTAGTGCGAACCGCGTGGATGTCCAGCCCCGTGAGCAGTTCTAGTTGCTGCCCGGCGTCGAGCGCCTCGCGCTTGGTGTCCAGCAGCGCCTCGACCGCGTCCAGGTATTGTCTTTGCAACTCGACGTATATTGTGATCGGCACCGCGCCGAGTCGGTAGTGACGATCGGCCAGTCCCGCCGCTGTGCGAAATTCCGCCACCGACTCCGGTCGCCACTTCGCCATCTCGGTAAGTTTTGTTTGGTACGTCAGCGCTTGCTCGACGACTTGCCGCTCGACGGTCCGCTGCGTGACGTACATCGAGGTTTCCGCTTGCTGCTGCCGGGCCATGGCAGTCTCGATGTTCCCCTCGTTGTGGTTCCAGAGGGGCAACGGCATCGAAAATTCGATACCAACATAACGTTCATTGCTGCCTGATCGCTCCTGGGAAAAATACGGCCCGACAGTGAACGAGGGGTAACGGTCCTTCTGCGCCAGTGAAACCTTGAAGCCCTGCTGTTCCAATTCTACCTGCCGCATACGGATCTCGAAATTGTTCGCCCGCGCCGCCGATAACAGAGCCTCTGGCTCCGGCGTAGCGGTGAATGCGAGATCTACCGGCGCAACCTTCATTCCCTGCTGCCAGGGCTGACCGCGCAGTTGGTTCAGTTCGAGCATCGCGGCTTGTTCCACCACTGACGCCTCACTAGCCTTGCGGAGCATCGTGATCTCGGTCGCTTCGATGATGCGCAATTCTAATTGCGGCGTGATACCGGATGGGTCCCGTTGCACCAACACCTCACGCAACGTATGAAAGCGCTCAGCGACTTCCCGGGCCGCTACCGCCTTCTGCTGGGCGGCGAACAAGCCGAAAGCGACTGTGCGCGTCCGTGCGGCCAGCGCGGCTTTGAACTGACCGAGGCCCAGCTCGGCCAATTGTAGCTGTTGGTTGGCGATAGCCTTCCGTAGCGGGATGCGCCCCGGCCATTCAAATGTCTGCCGTATCGAGACCAACCAGGTCACACCTTCAGTGGCCAGTCCATCGCCTGCCACCCGCTTGTCACCAATCGTGGTGGAGAGTTCTGGATTTTTCCATGTCTCCGCAGTGCGCGTTTCGCCTTTGGCGGCGGCAATCTCAGCACTGTAAAAATTGACTTCGCGATTGTGTTCCAGGACATCCGTGACCACCGCTTCCAGCGTCATCTGTGGCATGGGAGAGGTTGCTTTGGCGGAGTCAGAGACGGATCTCTCCGTTTCCGCTCCGTCTGCCTGAAAGGTTGTAGAACTCGCGGCTAACACCGCAACAGAGATCGTACAGCATAGCTTCAGTAGTACATTGAATTTCATAAAGTTATACCAAGAGTGTAGAGCTTCAGAGGAAGCAAGGGGAAAGCGTGCAAATATCGACACGCCACGTTATCGTCCTTCACTCGGAAAGTGAGACTGAACGAACGCGGTGGTCAATCAACCTCACCGCCGAGCAAGAGATTCTTCGGGAAGAACGCGAAAAGGCCGCAGGAACCTAAGCGGCGTGCGGAGGAGAGCGGGGAGAGATCGGGGAAAAGGCAAAGGTCTGGACAGGAGGTGCGTGGTCTCGAGTGAGAATCCAGGTGTGGATCGAAAAGGGTGAGAAAAAGACCGGTGCCTCTACTGGCAAAGAATCCAGCGCCCTCTCAAGTACGAGGAGTGAGAAGACGAGAGTGCGGGGGAGAAGCGTCGGAAAGCTGACTTGGGAAAGAGGCTGGGGCGAGGCCTCGTTCGGTATGCCATGCCCCTTGTGATGCGTGCCGTGATCGTGAGTTGGGCCAGGAAAAAAATCGACATGCACAACGGGTAGGTGTCCATGCGCTCCCTCTGTTCCGTGTGCATGTTCACTGGCGGGATGGAGATGCAGAGCTGGCAGAAGCAGCAGGGCAGAGAAGAGAGCGACGAAAATTCCCGCGCGCCGGGTTGATGAAGAGGATTTCAGCATGATGTCGATCGCTCTTATGTAGCGTAATCAGAGAGAAGAACCTAGACCCCTTTCCCAGGTTGAAGTTGACTCTGTGTGGAATCTCGTGGTAGCGTGCCGCCATGCCTCGATTGCAGCAAATGCCGTCGCTGTTCATATTCGCCCTCATCTCTCTGCTCTACTGCTCGCAGGTGTGTGTAGCAGCGGGACACACGCATGCCGCGGTATCCTCCGCCAGGCATGATGCCACTTCCGCGGACGAGACGCCTTGTCATCCGCCTTCCACAACGTCACAGCACCCAGGCGACTCCTGCACAGACTGCGGCGATCATTTCTTTCTCATCACGGCGTCTTCTGGCACTACCGCCCTTTCTGCTGCGGAAACTGCCTCCTCTACCGTTTGTGTCTTCGCCTTTCCACCGTCCTCTCTAGCCGCTTCGCCACTCGCTTATCGGAGTACGATCAAGCAGCTTGCCTCATCTTCCCCACTATACCTCTCACTGTCTGTTCTTCGACTCTAATCTTCTTCCCATAGTCGTTCAAAGTTTCGCGTGACGCTCTGTTGTCAGAGACAGTCTACGCGTACCTCATTCTGTCGTTGTCCGCGTCCCCCATTGGCCCTGGGACGCTCGATGTGCCTTTGCGTCTTCAGCAGACGCATGAATTTTACAAAGGGATTCATATCATGTTCCACATGCGCGGTTTCTTTTTATCCGTGCTCGTCATCCTATTCGTTAGCGGCTGCACGGCCTCCTATGTGCCGGCACCGCTGCCACTGACCCACCCAGCCAATCCTGCCGCTCCGGAAGCACCACCCCCATCATCTCAAGCGTTTACGAGTGATCCCCTCTCGTCCGCTCCCAGAGAGGGGACGCCCACGCGGAACCCCCATGAGGGACATAGCGCGATGCACGGAGGTCACCAATGAAACGGCTGACGGTTTTTTGCGTGGGCATGATTACCGTGGGGCTCAGCGGCTGTACCGCGGTCGCCGTCGATCCGCACGCAGGCTTCCCTGAGGTCTCGCAGCTCGTGACCACGCGCGCGGGTAAAGAGATTGCCTGGACGCCAGGGACCGAGGAATCCTCCCCTCCTCTGGAGGCCATCACGGCGCGACTCAAGGACGGGCTCAGTGAAGAGGAGGCCGTCCAGATCGCCCTGCTCAACAATCATGACCTGCAAGCACTCTATGCACGGCTCGGGATCGCCCAAGCCGATGTCGTGCAGGCGAGTCTGCTCCACAACCCGGTCATTGATGTGATCACCGGGTTCCCCATCGGTGGTGGCATCGTCGATCTCAGCTTCGGCGTGGCCATGGATTTCATTGACCTTCTCTACGTACCGCTCCGCAAGCGAATGGCAACGGCGAGATTCGAGGAGACCAAGCTCCGCGTCGCGGCTGAGGTTCTTGATGTGGCGTGGCGGACCCAGACGGCTTTCTACCGGCACCAAGCCAACGAGCAGATGGTGGAGATGCGTCGTCAGGTGGCGGCATCCACCGCGGCCTCGTTCGACCTCGCGCAGAGAATGCGTGAGGCGGGCAACATGAGGGAAATCGACCTGGCTTCAGAGCAGGCGCTGGCGGAGGAAGCAAAGCTCGACCTCCGCCTCACCGAGATCACCGTGCGAGAGAGTCGTGAGACCTTGAATACGCTCATGGGCCTCTGGGGAGAGGAATCTCAAGTCTGGACGGCTCAATCTTCTCGTCTGCCCGAGCCGCCGCGCGAGCCGTTGAACGCGGAACACGTTGAATCCCGGGCCATTGAGCGCAGTCTTGATCTTGCGGCGGCAGAGCAGCTCATAACGGCCGCGGCGGAGAACGTTGGGCTCGACCAGGCGAGTGCGCTTTTTCCCGAGATGGTCGTTGGCGGCAAAGGTGAACGTGATGGAGGAGAATGGGAACCTGGGCCCACGTTCACGATCCCGATTCCCCTGTTCGACCGCGGCCAAGCGCGGATCGCGCGCGCACAGGCCGAACTGCGTCAAGCCCGCGAGTTACGGCGTGCGCTCGCCGTGCGCATTCGCTCCGTTGCGCGGAGTACCCGTGATCGGCTTGACGGCCACCGCGACCGTGCGCGCCATTACCGCGAGGTGCTGTTACCGGTGCGGGACCAAGTCCTCCACGAGACGCAGCTCCAGTACAACGCCATGCAGGTCGGGCCTCTCGATCTCCTGCGGGCGAAAGAGCAACAGATTGAGGCTGCCGTTCGCTATATCGACGCGCTGCGCGACTACTGGCTCGCACACGCGGACCTCACCCTTATTCTTGCCGGGCGACTGCCTGCGACAGAGCCTGCTCCAGCCGGGCCAGCTCTTGAGCAAGCACCGCGCTTCCCATTCCCGACTCTTCGGTGATTGGACGCACCCAAATGGAGACCAGCAGCATGAAAAAGACAATGAGCACATGTCAAATAGACCGTCGCACGTTCCTTACAGGAGCCGCCGCGCTTGGCAGCAGTGTCGTCCTCCATCGGCGTGCCGAAGCCGCCGATGGTGTCTCGACCCATCAGCATCTCCAGACAGGTACACTTCCTGTGACAGGAGAAAGAAACCTCACACTCCTCGACCGCATTGACCCGAAGCCCACTCTCCCGCCCGGTGAGCCGGGGAAGGACTACACACCGGTCATTACCCCCAACAATGTCTCGCTGCCGTGGAAAATCGTGGACGGCGTGAAAGTCTACCACCTCATCGCCGAGGAGGTAGCGCACGAGTTCGCGCCCGGACTCAAGGCGCAGTGTTGGGGCTATAACGGGCGCGTCCACGGTCCAACAATCGAAGCGGTGGAAGGCGATCGCGTGCGCATCTACGTGACGAATAGGTTACCCGGCAGCACGAGTGTCCACTGGCATGGGCTCTTGCTGCCGAACGGCATGGATGGGGTTGCCGGTCTGACCCAACCCGTGATCAAGCCAAGTGAGACGTTCCGCTATGAATTCACCCTGCGCCAGCACGGAACGTTCATGTATCACTCGCATCACGATGAGATGATCCAGATGGCGCTCGGCACGACAGGCATGTTTGTGATTCATCCGCGAAAACCGAAAGCCGAGCGTCCGGACCGGGATTTTGCCTTTATGCTCTCCGAATGGCGGATCGATGTCGGCACCTCGCGTCCTAACCCCAACGAGATGACCAACTTCAATCTTTTCACCTTCAACGCCAAGGCGTTTCCCGGCACGCAGCCGATGGTGGCGCGGCTTGGCGATCGGGTGCGTATTCGCATCGCCAACGTGACCGCCATGAACCATCATCCGATTCATCTGCACGGTTATCAGTTTCGCGTAACGGAGACGGATGGGGGACAGATTCCCGCATCGGCGCAGCAGTGGGAAACGTCCGTTTTGGTGGCCATTGGTCAGTCCCGGACGATCGACTTCGTCGCTGATGAGCCTGGGGATTGGGCCATGCACTGCCACATGACCCATCATGTGATGAACCAGATGGGGGACAAGTTTCCCAACATGATCGGCGTCAAGCCGGGCGCTGGAGACACACAGATGCAGCAGTTGCTGCCCGGATACATGACAATGGGCACTGACGGCATGGCCGAGCACGGCAGTCATATCGAAAGTGGCCACCTGAAAGCGCCGCCGAACAGCATTCCGATGCGGGGCGGTCTCGGACCGTTCGATTACATTACGATGGGTGGACTCCTCACCGTCCTCAAGGTGCGTGAGCGCCTTGAGCGCGAGGATCGTGACCCGGGTTGGTACCGCCACCCCAAAGGCACCGTGGCGAGCGTGGCGAGTCGCGACGAACTCCGGCGTGACGGGATCACGGGGTGAGAGGAGGAAGAGCACGTGTATGGAGCGCTTGAGGAAGAACGCATGAAGCAAAGCGGAAAAACACAGGTCCGGGCCTGGTTCCACGGGCACTGTCACGGAAAGGTGTTGGCAGGGACGCTCGCAATGCTCTTCGCGGGCCTCGCGGGTGAGTCCGCTTGTGCCGTGCTGGACAAGGGGATGACCGAGCATCTGCTCGATAATGGGTTGACCGTGGTTGTCGTAGAGGACCACTGGCATCCGCTCGTGGCCCTGGAGGTGTGCTATCGCGTGGGGGCGCGCAACGACCCGCCGGGGAAGCAGGGCCTTAGCCACTTGCTGGAGCATCTCACCTTTCGCGGGCGCGGCGCCCCGCCTGCCGAAAGCACTGATCGTGCTGAGCGAAGTGGGCGAGCGCACGCAACCACGAATCATGACACGACGTGTTACAGCTCCAGCATTATCCGAGACGACCTGAACGCAATGCTTGAGAGTGAGGCGGAGCGAATGAAACAACTGGATATCAGCAGTGAAGATCTCGAACGTGAGAAAACCATTGTGACCAGAGAACGCAGTCAACTGGTCGCGGGAGACACCTGGCGCAACTTTCTTGAAGAAGTGGACACGACCGCCTACCGTCTCCACCCGTATCGCTTTCCCACGTTGGGGTGGCCAGAAACGTTGGCGCAGATCACCCTCGACGACATCCACGCGCATTTTGCGACATATTACACGCCGGCCAATGCCGTGGTGGTGGTAGTCGGCGATGCGAAGCGTCAGGACCTTGTGGCGGCGATACAAGAGTTTTTTGGCTCCGCTCCCACGCGGACGCACCCCGCGCCGCCACGTTTTGTGGAGCCCGCCCAGAGCGGCGAGCGCAGGCTGCTCATGGCTCCATACGCCGCCCCGCGTCTGGTTGCGGCCTATCATACGCCGCCGTTTAGCAGTCCAGACCGAGCGGCACTCGAAGTGGTGACGGAGGTGTTGGCTGGTAGCAGCAACGCCAGACTCCCTGCGCTTATGTACGCGCAGGACATCGCTGAGGACATCGGCGTCGAATACGATCCCTATGTCCTCGATCCTGGGCTCTTCTACATCAAGGTGGCCATGGGGCCACGCATCGACTTCCCCCGTACGGGGGAAGCGGTGGACGACGTGCTCTGGCATCTGCGTGAAGACGGTCTTACTCCCGCGGAGCTGAACACAGCCAAAAAACGCCTCTTGTTGGATTTTTATCTTGATCGTGGATTGCGTGCGCGTGCCACACGACTGGCGCAATACGTGATGCTGAAGGCACTGTCTCAGGCGCAGCACTATACCGACGAAATTCAGGCAGTGACAACAGCGGATGTGCAACGCGTCATCACCACGTACTGCGCTCCGGACACCCGTGTCGTTGCCGTTACTGGGATGGCGCATCAGGAGCAGGAGCGCAGACACACAGGAGTACAACCATGATTCCGATGCGTCTCCGTCTTGCGGTGCTCTGGTTTTCCTTACTGTCCTCTTGGGCTTTGCCGGTTCACGCTTTCCATACCTGGAAGAAAGAAACCCTCCCCAACGGCATGACCCTCCTGGTGGTCGAGAAAGCTGATGTCCCCGCGGTGTCTTTGACCCTCTTGGTGAAGCATGGGACAACAAGTGAGCCCGTGGACAAAAACGGTGTCGCCACGCTCACTGCGCGCCTGCTCAAGGAGGGAACCCGTCGATGGTCAAGCGAGCAGATCGCCGAACGGATCGCCACCGTGGGCGGAGAGTTCGTCGAGGATATACACTTCGACTACACCACCTTCGACTGGGCAGTCTTGAAAGAAGACGTGGCGCCAGCGCTGGAGCTGCTGGCGGATGTTGTGCAGCATCCTCTCTTTTCTTCCGGAGCGGTCGAGCGTGCACGAACTGCCGCAATCGCTACGCGCCAAGCCGAGACAGAGGAGACACCCGAAGCCCTCTTGCTGCGCTATCTCTTTGCTACTGGCCCCTACGGACGCTCTCCATTAGGAGAGGTGGCTGCTCTTGAACGGATTACCCGCGCAGATGTGGTCCGGTTTCATCAGCAGATGTACCACCCTCGCGAAGTCATTCTTGCGGCGGCTGGCGATGTCTCTCTCGAAAAGCTGAAAGCATTGGCGACACAATATTTCGCCGACTGGTCTCCCCCAGAAAAGGCCGGAGCAGCTCTTTCCGCGGTATCCGTGCGGAAGGAGGCGGCGGTGCTGGTGCTCGACCGCCCGCTCGTCCAGTCCGAGGTGCGCCTCGTCTTTGTGGGCGCGCCAGCGGCGAGTCCTGACGCGCCAGCGCTTCTTCTCCTTTCCTACCTGTTGGGTGGGAGTGCGGACAGCCGGCTGGGACAGAACCTGCGCGAGCGGAAGCGGTGGGTCTATAGCGCTCAGTGTGTCGCCGAGCCGTTCCGGCAGACCGGTTTGTTTTATATCGACCTGAGCGTCCCCTATGAGGTGATCGTGCCCGCGTTACAAGAAGCGGTCCACGAGATCGTCCGTCTGCGGACCGAACTCGTATCCGTAGCGGAGCTGACACGAGCGAAACAGAACCTTTCGGCACGACTAACTTTTGCGGTTGAGCAGGTGCGGGATATTGCTCGTTTGGTGGCGGAGCATGAGGCGTACACCCACGGGCAGGAACGGCCCGATCATATTGTGCAGGCCCTCGGCAGCGTGAGTGCCGACGATATCCAGCGAGTCGCCCGTCAGTACTTAGATCCACGGAAAGCGGTGGTGTCCGTCGTGGGGGATCGACAAGCGCTCGAGAAGTTCGCTCCAGCCTTGGCCGCGGGCAAATTGCCGCAGTGGTCGCCTCCAGGAGATGGTACCCAATCCACCTGGGCAACCCCGGGGGCAATAAGCGGCGCAAACGAAGGGAGAATCCCATGAGCAAAAAATCTCTCAATCCTTCCGCCAGTCCTGCATCCACCTCAGCCTATGTGTCGTGCAACGGCACGCTGATCTGCTTTCGTTGCGATGTTTCTCCGAGCCCCGAGAATCGTGTGCGCAGCGCGCACGAAGGGCATGCGTCCCTGTTCAATCTTGCCGAGGGGCACGTGCACAAACTCCAGGGAAGCATCAACTCGATCACTGCCAAGCTCGCCTCCGATGCCCTGCACGGCAAAGCGGTCAAGATCAAAGGGATTTGTTACACGGAGACCAACCACATGCTCGTGGAAAAGGTAGTACCGCTGGGGCGCAGCACTGCTGGGCGTGCCCCTTTTCGGTTTCGGTTGACACCGCCGTGGCTGCGGCGGCGGATCAGAGCAAAGCACTGCAATCTTGATGAACTCGTGGAGGAGAAACAATGAGCAAGCGATACAAAATCGGGCTCGCTATTGTCTTACTGTTGGTGGTTGGCGGGGCCACCGGGCTGTGGTTGTTCCTGCAACATGGGTTCAGCGCCCGCGACCAGCCAACGGCCGTCGAGGCGTTTGTCGCACGCCGGTTGCGGCATCTCGCCGTGCCCCGCAGCGCGCGGCAGGCACCGAATCCGGTCTCAGTCACACCGGAAGTGCTCGCGGAAGCGCGGGCGCATTTTGCCGATCACTGCGCACTCTGCCACGCCAACGACGGCAGCGGGCAGACTGAAATAGGT
>JABFSC010000031.1 GCA_013140885.1 Deltaproteobacteria bacterium
TGGAAATACTGCACGCGGGGTTGGCCCGGCTGGTCTGGGGCCAGATAATTCTGGGCGTCCGACGGTCGCGTGAGTGCGACCGTGCGCGCGAGCCCACATTTGGCGCAGCTCTCAACATCCGCGTATGTCCGCTCGAAAAAATCGCAATCAGGGCACGCAAGCGCTTGGCGACATGACATTAAGGATTGTTCCTCAAAACCGCCGCGGCCCCTCGTAGACGCGCGATCTGGTGACGCACGCGCGCGGGCAGGTACACATGATAGTAGTGCCCGATACGCTCGGCGGTCATGGGGCCCAGGAGCCGCGCGACGAGTCGATACCAGCGGCGTTGCCACGCGAACCGAGGAGGCCCCAATCGCCATGCAAGGGTGAACGCCTCTCGGGCCTGGGGATATGCCCCCGCGCGAAAGAGTTGACTGGCAAAACGGGCGGCGGCATTGGCGAGATGGGGATGGTACCGAGCCGGCAGTTCCGCGGACGTGAGACGAATCGCGGTGAGCAACGCGAGCAGGCATTCGGTCTTGAGTCGGCCATTGCTCCGACTCAAGCTCTCAGGGCGAATCCGGATGGAAATCAGCGAGGCCGGCAGCACCAGATACGAGATTCCTGTCGCCGCCAGGCGAATGTGGAAATCAAAATCTTCGCATAGCGGGAGAATTTCTCGTGTGCGAAACCCGCCGATGCGAAGTCCCATCTCACGACGAAACGTACTAGTGGGGGAAAAAATAATTCCTTCAATCGCAAAGCGGGTGAAGTCCGTATCTGTCGCCAATCGCGCGAGTCCAATCATCCCTTCAGACAGTATCTGTCCCTCCAGAAACGAGGAAATCTCGGTGAGCACCAGATCCACCCGCGTTGTCCGCAAGACAGTCCGGACCTGCTCACACCAGCGGGGATCAAACAGATCGTCGGCATCTTGAAAATGGACAAACTCGCTCCGACTCTCCTTGAGCAACTCATTGCGAGCGGCACCGAGCCCAATGTTCTTCGCCCCCCGCAGAACGCGCACCGGCATGTCGGAGGGAATGTAGCGTTCGGCGGGATCATCCGAGGCATCGTCGTAGACGAGGACTTCGTCCGGTCGGTCACCCTGGGCGAACGCGGAGTCGAGACACTCCCGCAGCAGCGGACCTTCGTTGTAATAGGTAATCAGGACGCCGATGGTTGGATTCATGGCTAGGCTTTCGTTTCGGGAATGGTCACTTCAATAATGACGTTTTCCTCGATCCCCTCAGGCACATCATATCCGTAAGGCAATTGGGTGGTCGTAAAGGAGCAGCCGAGGGATTCCAAAAGCGCGGCAAGCTCGCTCCCATTGATGCGGTTGTCCCACGCCCCTTGCCCTATGGCCCGTCGTTCCTCGTGGGTCGGCACGCGAAACAGCACCACGAACACTTTTTGCCGCGCGACGCGGACTGCCTCCCGCACTGCGGGGCGATAATCATCCAGATGTTCAAGAATGTGACGGCAGAGCACGACATCGACCGCCCGGTCGGGGAGCGGGATCCGCGTGATATCTCCCTTGCGGATGTCCATGTCAGGAAATTTTTGCCAGCACGTTGTCAGCATGGTGTCAGTCGCGTCCATGCCGAGGTAGTGGACCGGCACCTGATCGCGCTGGAACCCTTCATACTCAACTCCCGGTCCACAGGGAATATCGAGCAGCCGCAACCCTGGATGCGCGGTCAACCACGCGCGCAGCCAGCGGCGCGACGGGTGGTCAATGCCATCAACGGGGTCGCGCAAAAAACGATCGCGCAGATACTCTGGGTCTCGCGCGTCCCACCAGGTATTCGACTGTCCCTTCAGGCGGCGGGTGACCGCGGTCCACACCTGTCGGAACGAACGGTACAGCGGTTGCGCCCGTTGATAGAGCGGTGTCGGTAGGAGCTGGCGAGCGAGTTGGCGATACGGGGAATTCATTGTCTCTCTTATCCTGTGTTTCAAGCCCACGCGGCGGCGCTTGCGCTCTTCACAAAGCACTCAGCGCGGTCGTTTTCTCTGCATCGGCTAATTCAATGTCGACTTTACAGGGAATGTTCAAGACTCCCGCCCAGTCGTCCAAGGAACGACTGAGAGGAGGAGTAGCGACAAGCATGTCCGGTACGCTGTCCCACAAGTCCACCAAATCGTGTTGCTCGCGCAGGCTCAAGAGCCATTGGTAGGAGCCTGGTCGCAAGGGCAAGGAAGACAGAGAATAGATAATCTCATGTCGTCCGGGGGCAAAGTCGAGTTCTTGGGTGTCGGTCCCCCACAGCAGATGCCGATCGGCATTATAGAGGGCGATCCCGTGCGAAGCGCGTCGCAACCGTTCATAGACCATCAGGTCGAATTTGATGCGCACGGGCCCGAAGGTTTCCAATTGAGTCGGCTCTGGGCTCCGCGGCTCCAGTATCTCCCATCCACAAAATCGGGCTTTGGCGTCGTGAGACCCAGGCCGAGAGTCGCTGTCCCGCGCGGTGGCGGCCATGGCCGTTTCATAGTCACCAATCACGGTGTGCGTTGGTCCTTGCGCCCGCACCTGCCCGTTATCAATCCAGAGACTGCGCGTGCACAACCGGCGCAGTTGATTCAACTGATGACTGACAAGCACAACCGTGCGGCCCCCTTTGGCCACGTTATCCATCTTCCCCAAACATTTGCGCTGAAACGCCACATCGCCGACCGCGAGCACCTCGTCAACAAACAGAATTTCCGGGTCAAGGTGGGCAGCCACGGCGAAGGCCAGCCGCACGTACATACCGCTGGAGTAATGTTTCACTGGCGTATCCAAAAATTTCTCGACTTCGGCGAAGGCAACGATCTCGTCGAACTTGCGCGCGATTTCAGCTTTGCGCATGCCCAAAATCGCGCCATTCAGATACACATTCTCACGCCCGGTGAGTTCTGGATGGAATCCGGTACCGACTTCGAGCAGTGAGCCGACGCGGCCGCGCACAGTCGCATGGCCAGATGTCGGTTTGGTGATCCGCGAGAGAATTTTGAGCAGCGTCGATTTACCCGCGCCATTACGGCCAATGATGCCGACGACTTCGCCGGATTCGACGGAGAAAGAGACGTCCTTGAGGGCCCAGAAACGACCGGGGACCGAGGACCGGGGACCGGGGCCAACCAAGGAACTCTCGGCTGGTCGTGTAAAGGGTGCCTTCAGCGCACGTGCCAACACATCACGCAAAGCGCGGTACGGCTCTCGTTCGCCAATGCGGTATTGTTTCGCTAGTTCTTCGACGTGAATCGCAGACGTAGGCATCACTTATCTCTTCTTTGTTCGGATTGAGAAGGCATCCGTCCTAGCGACCGACGAAAGGCTTGTAATTTGACGAAAAGGCCATGTCCGAAATCCCGTAGCGCGCTCAACTCGTCAGTCTTCAAATACTTTCTTCGTTCCACAATATCCAAGCACGCGACCGTTTCGATATACGACCGCAAGGCAAACCCCAGGAAACGATGCTGCTCGGCGTCACTCTGACTGGTTGACCCTTCGGTGATGTTGAGGACAATAGAAGTCGCGGCTCGTTCCAACTGCGACCTCAAGTTAAATCGTTCCGACTCTGGGAATTGGCTGCTCAACCGATAGACCTGGTCAATGTAATCAAGGGCCAACTGATACACGACTAACTGTTGAAACTTATACATTGTCGTCCTTACGGTCGCTGGTGTCAGTCCCCAGTCAGTTTCCTCCCCGGTCCCCCGTCTCCGGTCCCCGGTCGGCCCCCTACATCGTATCAACAACCGTCTCCTCCGCGCGCTGGAAATAACGCAACCCCACCACCAGGATCACCACCATCGCGACCGCCGACGCCGCGAGCAATAGATTCGGCGGCTGCCCGGAACCCGTCAACGCCCAGCGAAATCCGCTAATCACGCCCGCCATCGGATTCAATCCATATAACCACTGCCACTCCGACGGCACTAAACTGCTGGGATACACCACCGGTGAGGCGAACATCCACACTTGGATGCAAAAGGGAATCACGAAGCGCACGTCACGGTACAGCGCGTTGAGCGCGGCCAGCCACAACCCCACGCCCAACGCCGTCACCACGGTCAACAAGAGCAGCAGCGGCAAGAGCAGCACAGCGGGCGATGGCATGATCCCGTACCAAAGGAACAGGCCAATCAACACACTGAAAGCCACGGCGAAATCCACGAGCCCGGTCGTGACCGCCGCGATGGGCAGAATCAAGCGCGGGAAATAGACTTTCGTGATGAGGCGTTGGTTTTCCACCATGCTGTTGGTCGTGCTGGTGAGCGCTTGCGCGAAGTAATTCCACGGCAGGAGCGCGCTGTAAAAAAAGATCGGATACGGCAGTCCATCCGAGGGAATCTTCGCCAACCCGCCAAAGAAGATGCTGAACACGACCATGGTCATCACTGGCTGAATGATCGCCCAGGCGGCTCCGATCACGGTCTGTTTGTAGCGGACTTTGACATCGCGCCAAACGAAGAAGTAGAGCAACTCGCGATATTCCCACAGCTCGCGAAAATCGACGCGCACCCCACGCGCCGTCGGTTCGATGCGGAAAATAGGCAGTTGCTCTTCCTGCGGAGCGGTAACAGTTCCTGGCATAGTTGTCCCACATCACCCAATCGCGCCCAACACCGTCAGCGCCCATGCCCGCGACCAGTGCAATCGACCTGCGCGAAATTGTCGCCACAACACTCGGACGGCCTCGCGATCCACACTCGTCGCGCGTAATGCGAGCG
>JABFSC010000595.1 GCA_013140885.1 Deltaproteobacteria bacterium
CCCAACTCGACCCCAATGGCATGAGCCCGGTCCCAGCCGATGTGATTAAAGAATGGCTGCGGGGCGGATTGCAGCGACTGTCGGAGATCAAGCCCGCGTTGATCTTTCAGAAAGTCGCCCGCGACAACGCCCGCTATTTGCTCGCCTCGCTGTCACATTGGGCGCACCTGGCGGGGAAGAAGGGACTGGTGTTGGCGATTGATATTTCGCGCTGCCTGATGCAACGTCCGCGCCCCAAGGACCTGCAAGATGAGAGTCGCTATTACAGCTTGGCGATGACGCTCGATACCTACGAACTGCTGCGCCAGTGCATTGATGCCACGGACGAGACCGAGTTCTGCTTGACGACGGTGATCGCGCCGCCCGCGTTCTTGCACCCCGATGATCGCCGCGGGGTGTACGGCTACGACGCCTTGCGCATGCGGATATGGGATGAAGTGCGCGACAAACAACGCGTGAACCCGCTCTCGACGCTGGTGCGACTCGCGCCGGTTCCGCAGGCCGACCACGTAGCCACAGCAGGAGGCGTGTAAATGGACACTACTCTTTCGGCACGGCGTGCCATTGAAGCGTTGCGGGCGGGCGTCCCGAATCGAGACGCGGTGCTCGCGCTGGGATGCGAGCAACCCGCCATTGAGGAACGGTTTCGTGAACAGCTCCAAGCCGCGCGGGAGAGCGCGAAGGCGGGAGTGCAGACGCCGGGCTTGCTCATCGCCGGTGACTTTGGCACCGGCAAATCCCATCTGCTGGAATATCTCAAACAGATCGCGTTGGGCGAGCGGTTCGTATGTAGCAAGGTGGTCATCAGCAAGGAGACGCCGTTGTATGACCCCGCCAAGTTTTATCGCTCCGCGTTGCGGTCCGCCGTGGTGCCAGAGCGGCGCGGGGTGGCGTTGACCGAAGTGACGGCGCATCTGAATCCCACCAACGAGGCGTTCAACGAGTTGAGCGCGTGGGCGCACAGTGGCCAAGTGAACTCCCGCTTCGCCGCCACGTTGTTGCTGTTCAAGCGCCTGGGGATGGACCTCGAACTGCGCGATCGGCTGATCTCATTTTGGTCCGGTGATCCGCTCAGCGCCAACGACATCAAGAAATCCCTCCGCGCTTGTGGCGAGCGGGTCACGTACAAGATCGAGCCGATCACGCTGCGAGACTTGGCGTTGCAACGGTTTCAATTCACGCCGCGCCTGATGATCGCCGCGGGGTATTCGGGCTGGGTGGTGCTTGTTGATGAGGTTGAATTGATTGGCCGCTATTCCTGGCTGCAACGGGGCAAGTCATATGCGGACTTACTGAGATGGATGGGCAAAGCGCCGGGGCAGCAGGTGCCGGGGCTAGTAACCGCCTTCGCCATCATGTCGAATTTCGAGAGTTACGTGATCGAGGAGCGCAACGACCTCGAAGTGATTCCCAACAAATTGCGGGACAAAGGTTCGGAGGACTTGGCCAAGCAAGCCGAGCGCGTCATGCGGTTGATGCAACGCGACAAGATACGCCTCAAGGCCCCGGACGCGCAGGCGATCCAGCAGACGTGCGACAAGGTACGCGGGATTTACGCGCAAGCCTACAACTGGCAGCCACCTCCGGTGTCGGTCGAGCGGCTGGGCATCACCAGCATGCGCGAGTATGTGAAACGGTGGATCACGGAATGGGACCTCACCCGTCTTGATCCCAGCTATCGCGTGGAACTGGAGCAAACCGCTGTTCACGCAAACTATACCGAGGACGCGACGCTGGAGACCGCCTCGGAAGAAGAGCCGGACCGGGGTTCGGAGTAATTGATGCCAATTCCCTACCGTGACGCGGAAGACTTGGATGAACTTGGTACGGTCGCGTATCTCAAGATTGAGCCGCTGGTGAATGGCGCGGGGTTTCTCGGCGCGCTCTTCCTGATGAACGCGCGTGGGGAACCGGTCGAGTTCACTTACAATCGCATCGACACGCCCAACACTTTTTTATGGCGACAAGACGATCTGCGCCGCCACGCGGCACGCAAACTGGTGACCTCGCTGTTCGCGCTCTGTCCACGCACGCCACGGCTGCTGTTGTGTCTCGCCACCGAAGTTGGTGGTGAATTATTCGGTCAGGATGTCCGGGTGTCGATTCCAGTCTGTCGTCTCGCGCTGGCGAGCGACTCCGCGTCTCCCGCTGATGTGGAAATCGCCGATGTGCTCCAGGCCGCTGAACCGGTGCACGTGTTTTGGTTTCCAGGACGACCAGCGGAAGATTCCGTCGAATTGCAATTGTTGCGGCTGCTGACCGCGCACGGTTTGTTGCTAGAACCTTTCGCGCGCGCGGCGATTGGACTGCGGGAGGTATATCGCACCGTGGGTGATAAGGCGACGTGAACGTGACCAACCCCTGGTGGAAAGAACGTACCGACAAAAGCCCATCGCGCATTCGATGGCTTGGCCTCTTCCGGCGCTCCGTCCGGTTGCGAACTCGTAGAGCCGGTCAGGTCACTCCGCCACCCGTCGCACTTTCCACTCCACACTCCCTCGCGCTCACCAATGATACGCCCCCGCCGACGGCGCGCCACCTTTCCGGTGCGTTATCGCTCGCGGTGGCGAACAATCTGTCGGTGAACTCGATACCGTCCGCCAACGCCGAGAACGGCAGCATCAACCTTATCGGCGTTTCGCTCCACACCGAGCCATCACACCGACTACCTCCGCCGCAACGACCGGAAGTCGATCCGCGGACGTTGACCGACTCGCGCCCGCCATTACCAGTGAAGGACCAGGTCCCGTTGTGGAAGCGGCTTGTCTATCTGCTCCAACCGCCCACCGAATTACTGCTGGCGCACAGCGGCCCCTTGGAATGGCCGGGGACTTTGTTCCCGTATCAACTGGAAGGGATTCAAGCGTTGATGTCTCACGACGCACTGTTGCTCGCGGATGACATGGGGTTGGGAAAGACGATTCAGACCATCGCCGCGCTCCGCCTGCTGGTCCTCCAACACCAGGCGGAATCCGTGCTGCTCATCGTGCGCGCCGGGCTGTTGACGCAATGGCGCAAGGAGCTGCACCGCTGGGCACCAGAGCTGCGGGTGTCCACCGTGCGGGGGCCGGTGGCGGAACGCACATGGCAGTGGACCAGTCCGGCTCACGTGTATCTCGTGAGTTATGAGACCTTTCGCACCGATTTCACGGATAACCCGCATTCACCTCCGCGACGACGAGTATGGGATGTGGTCATCCTTGATGAAGCGCAAACCATCAAGAATCGGGAGGCGGAGATCAGTCTCAAGTGTAAGCGCCTGCTGCGCCGCCGGGCGTGGGCACTCACCGGGACACCGTTGGAGAACAGTGTGGAAGACCTGGCGTCGCTGCTGGAGTTTGTCAACCCGTTGAGTGAAGGTGAGACGCCACGACGCCATGCCCTCGGTCCCGCGCTCAGAGAGCGGCAAATGCAGGTGCAGTTGCGACGCAAGAAGGCCGATGTGCTCCCGCAGCTCCCACCGAAGATCGTCAGTCGCATCGCGCTCAAGCTGGAAGGGGCACAGCGAGAGAGTTATGTCCGCGCGGAACGCGAAGGGCTCGCGCAATTGCGGAACAAGGGCGACGACGTCCGCATTGAGAATATCCTGGAACTGATTGTGAAGCTCAAGCAGATTTGCAATTTTTGCCCGCGAACGGGGCAGTCGGCGAAACTGAACGATATGCGGACGCGATTGCACACGCTCGCCGCCGAGGAGCATCGCGCGTTGATTTTCTCGCAATTCGCCGATGAGCGGTACGGGGCGCGCGCGATCGCCGCGGCCTTGGCTCCGTTGCGGACCTTGGTCTACACCGGCGACCTGGCGGCGGCGCAAAAGGAGGCGACGATCCGCGCATTCAAGACGAATCCCACGCATAAAGCTCTGGTGCTGTCATTACGCGCCGGGGGCGAGGGGCTCAACTTGCAGGAAGCCTCGTATGTGTTTCATTTTGACCGGTGGTGGAATCCGGCGATTGGCCAGCAGGCCGAGAGCCGCAGCCACCGCTTCGGTCAAATGCTGCCCGCCCATATCTATTCCTATATCTGTGAAGACACGGTCGAGGAGCGGATCGAGCGAGTATTGCAACAAAAGCAGATACTGTTCGACGAGATGGTGGAAGACATCTCGATTGATCTGCCCGCGCAGCTTTCGCTGGAAGAGTTATTTGGCGTCTTCGAGTTGACGCCACCGGCCCCAACGAAGGCGTCACGCCGTGGCGCGGATGGTCCGGTGAACTACGCGGAACTCAGCGGGATTGAGTTTGAGCGGTACGTGCAACGACTCTTGGTGCGCAAAGGCTGGACCGTGGAGACGACGCCGGTGACCCGTGACCGAGGGATTGATCTGATCGCGCGGCGTGATGATGACGTAGGGGGCGAAGTGGTGCTGTACATTCAGTGTAAGAATCACGCCACGCCGGTCGGGGTTGATGTTGTGCGCGAACTCAATGGCGCATTGCCGAAACAGTTGTCCGGCGCACGGGGCGTGCTGGTCTGCCCCAGTGGGTTCACCGCGAGTGCGATCGCGTTCGCGCAAGAGCGTGGGCTCGCGCTGTGGGACCGACATCAGTTGTTTACGCTTGCGCAGGGTAAGGAATGAAGAATGAAGAATAAAGAATGAAGAATAAAGAATGCGAAGTGGTAGCCGGAACGAGCACTGATGGACTAGAATTCAGGGGTCAACAGTGACACGAAAGGAGACTTCCCGATGCCCGGACAA
>JABFSC010000766.1 GCA_013140885.1 Deltaproteobacteria bacterium
GGGCATCGGCCCTGGGTGGGATTGTGTTCCATCCCGTGTCCACGGGGCCATTTGGGGAATTGCCGCTGAGCGAACTCCGCGAAGCGATTCGGCCAGCGGCGAGTAATATCCATTATGCGCCGCCGGGGGCGATCTGTGTGGAAAGCACGCACAATCGGTGTGGCGGGACCATCCTTCCCTCCGTCTATCTTCGTGGAGTAAAAGCGCTTGCCGATCACGCGCGAGTACCGGTTCACTTGGACGGGTCCCGCATTTTTAACGCAGCGATCGCGAGGGGCTGCGATGTGAGAGAATTCACCAATCGTGTGGCCTCGGTCCAGTTCTGTCTTTCAAAAGGACTCTCCGCGCCAGTCGGCTCGCTCTTGTGTGGGACGAAGGATTTCATCGCCAAGGCACGACGCTATCGGAAGATGATCGGTGGTGGCATGCGCCAAGCGGGGATTATCGCCGCGGCTGGGATTGTCGCCCTCACGGAAATGGTGGATCGGCTGGCTGAAGATCATCACACGGCACGTCAGCTTGCCGAAGGGTTGGTTGATCTTCCGGGTATGCGGCTCAATCTGGAGACCGTGCAGACGAATATCGTGATTTTCGGACCTAAGAATCCACCACCCGAAGGACCGTCCTTGGCGCAGGTGCTCGCGCGAGAAGGCGTGAAGATCGGTGATATTGGCGGTGGGCGCTTCCGCGCGGTGACGCATTACGGGATCACCGCCAAGGACATCGAGGAAGCGGTGCGGGTGCTGCGGAAGGTGTGGACGGAGTTTGTAAGGGTGTAAAACGTAATAAGGTGACAAGTCTGCTAGGAATATAGCTATGGAAATCACACTCAACGTTCCAGATGAACTCGCAATTCGCCTACAGCCAGTTGAGGATCAATTGCCGCGCATTTTAGAACTGGGGCTACGAGAACTCAGCGCTACCGCTCAGGTGGGATTCAACGGAGCCGCGGCTGTGATTGAATTACTGGCTGGGCTTCCGACGCCTGAAGAGATATTCGCCCTGCGCCCTTCTGAAGAACTGCAAAAACGCGTGAGCACGCTGCTGGAGAAAAATCGGGCTGGGGGATTAAGTCCGGCTGAAGAACAAGAGTGGGCACAATACGAATACTTGGAGCACGTTGTGCGCATGGCGAAAGCGAAAGCCGCGTTGAAGCAGAAAACTCCGTGAGCACCGACGACTCGCGGAACGCGAACTGTTGATCGCCGCCGGGTTGTTCGTTGTGTGACGGGCAGGGGATACAAGCGTGCATTTTCAGAGTGAACCAGCGGACCAAGAGTGGGGTGCGCGTCTGGTCGGGCTCAAGGACCCCGATGACAATAACCTGTACTTCTTGCAGTATCTAGGGTAGACAGTTCTTATTCTGAAAACAGGAGGGTTCGATGCCGACCATTAACACTGCGACTGGAACGTGCGCCCCGAAGGACCTTGGGTTCACGCTCATTCATGAACATATCACCGCCGGATTCCCCGGCTGGGAGTTTGATAACGCGGGATTCAACCGGAAGGCGGAAGTCGCCAAAGCGGTTGAGCGCTTGAAAGAAGTAAAATCCCTCGGCGTATCCTCAATGGTTGATCCGTGCCCGATGGAACTTGGGCGCGATCCTGAGTTTACCGCCGAAGTCGCCGAGAAGGCTGGCGTTCGCGTGGTGGTCGCCACCGGGTTATACAACGAGGCGCTGGGTATCCCGCCGCATTTTCGCGGGCTTGCTCCTGACGATATCGCCGAAGTCTATGTTCGTGAACTGACCGAAGGCATCGGTAAGACGGGCATCAAAGCTGGAATTATCAAGACCGCGACCGGCGGTATTCCTGGCATGACCGAAACCGCGAAGACCATCGGTATTTACGAGGAGAAATGTCTCCGGGCCGCCGCGCGAGCCCAGAAGGCGACCGGCGCGCCGATTCTCTGTCATAACGACGAACTAGGGCCGTTCGGACGCGAGACGCTTGATGTCTTCGCCGATGAAGGGGTGGACTTTAACCGCGTGTTGATTGGCCATGCCTGCGGTGTCGGTGACATGCGTTATTACTTCGATATTCTCGAACGGGGCGCATGGATCGGGTTTGATCGCTTTGGCATCGAGTCCATCGCCACCGATAAGATGCGCCTAGCGTCTCTGATTGGATTGCTGGCGGTCGGCTATGACCGTATCATGCTCTCGCACGACTTCGTTGGTTGTTGGCTCGGACGCACCACGAAGGAGTGGGACGCCTTCCTCAAGAAGAGTCCGAACTGGAGCTACTCGCATATCATGCGCAACATTCTTCCTCAGCTCAATAAAGCTGGGGTGAGCGAGGGGACGATTCGCACCATGACGGTCGAGAATCCCTGCGCCTATTTTGGTGGCTAATCACACGCTAACCGGCTTCGCGAAACCGTGTGAGGGGAAAGTCTCTTTGCCCTCACATTCTGCATAAGGAGGAAATCATGCAGGGAACAACCAGTGGCGGTCACTCACGTCGAAGATCTTTATCATTCTGGGGGATATGCTGCGCGCTGCTCGCGCTCACCGTTTGCGCCACCCCCGTGCATGCCGAGTCCGATCGGAGCTACAAAGCCGTGCGCGATTGGTTGGAGCAGTATCGCGACGCGAAACCGGATTTCACTCCGGGTGAACATCTGACCATTAAGGACATCGAGCGCATCAAACCTTTCCTGCCGCAACCCGCCTGGGAATACTACTTCTTTGATGACATGGACATGGAGGTGGCCGCGACTGGCAAATATCCTCCGCCCGCTGATTGGGGCAAAGTTATGTCGTCGGGCCACACGCTTGATGAGCACGGCGCGCTCTTTGGTTTTAACGGTGGTGGGTGGCCGTTCCCTGAGATTAAAGGGGACGATCCGTATGTGGCCCTGAAAATCTATTGGAACTCGTACTGGCGGCCTGGGCATAGCGACTACTTCATGCCGATGGTGGCCTGGGGCCGGAGTGAGCATGGCAAGCTGGATCGGGAGTTTGAGTTCGTTTCCACCGCCGCCGAATACGCCAAAGGCGATCACTGCCTGGTGGAAGGCTACGAAGGAGTGAAGTCCAAGTCGATCATGGAGTTCCGCAGCCCACGTGATTTGGCCGGAACGCGTAACTTGCAGATCGAGTACACCGATCCCTACAAGGAGAATGACAGTTGGATTTATTCTCCCGTGCAGCGCAAACCGCGCCGGGTACTCTCTTCGGAACGCACGGGTGAGACGCAAGGGATGGATTTCATTCGCGAAGATAACATGGGGTTCGGTGGTAAGGTGCACGAGCAGGAGTGGGCCTATCTCGGCAAGAAATTGGTGCTGGCCACCGTGAACGTACCGACGCATCCAGATGCGGGCGGTCCGCACCTCTGGGTGCCGAACAAAACTCGCTGGGAGGTGCGCGAAGTTCATGTGATAGAACTCATTCCTCGTAGTGCGTCACATCCGTATGGGAATAAACTGATCTATATCGACGCGGAGATCTTTTGGAACGTGTGGCTGACGGCCTACGATAAGAAAGGGCAGCTCCTGCGCATCGGGCAAGATTTTCTCAAGTATTCGGAGAGCTATGCCACGGAAGAAGGGAAGCAGGCGCCCTACGTGAAAGTGGACTACGAACGGAACGCTGGCGAGCAGGTCTTCCTGCATGTCGGCAATAATGTGATCAACGCGCAAAAACCGCACGCGACCTTTACCCACTGTTATGTCGTCCGCAAGGAAGTGTCTTCTGGGCGGGCCAAACAGTTCTATTCCGTCCGCAATATGGCGAGTGGACGAAGATAAAGACGTGAAACGTAAGACGTAAGGCGATTTCTCGAAATGAATATCCCGTTTCTGGGTAGCCTGGATGAAGCGAAGCGGAATCCAGGTTCCGCGCGGAAACCCCGGATTTCGCTCCGCTCCATCCAGGCTACATGGGATAATCTTTTCCGGAAATCACCTAAAACGTCCCCCCTCCTTGTTACGTTTTACCTATTGACGTTTCCCGCATCCCCCGACTTCTTTTCCGGGAGGAATGATTTCCGCATCAATCCTCCCGCCTTCCCATGCTCGATAAACTCTTTCGCGGTCCTCTCTTCCCGGTGACAACAAGCGTCGTGCTCGGCATCAGCCTGTTGTCGTTCTGGTGTGGAGAACTCGCGATGTGGACCACGATCGGTCGCGTCAGCGGTCCGGTCGGAGCGATATTCGGGCGCATGATCGCGCGCGATTTTTGGGATGAGAAGCAAGCCAACGTGGTTGGGATTGGGTTGGGATTGCTATGTGGCTTGACGGTTGGGGTGCTCATCGGCCAGTGCGCCGAAGGAGTGCTGGTACACTCGTTGTCGTTCCGACCCACGCATGCGAAGAATCTTGGTGGGGCGATTGGTGGGGTGGTGAGTGCGATGCTGGTGGGAGTGGCCGCCAGGGTTCTGACGGCCAAGAACTCGGTTCGTTAGCTCAACTCCCGACTCGAATACCCCAAGATACGACGCGCGATAATCAGCAGATTGATCTGCTGCGTGCCCTCGAAGATGTCGTTGATCTTGGCGTCGCGCATCCATTTCTCCACCAGAATCTTGCGCGAGTAGCCCAGTGGGCCAAGTAGTTCGACCGCTTTTTGCGTGACCCGCGTCACCATCGACCCCGCTTTGGCTTTCGCCATTGAGGCTTCCAGGCTATCCCGCATGCCCTGGTCAATCATCCACGCCGCTCGCCACGTGAGGAGCCGGGCCGCCTGCAAG
>JABFSC010000141.1 GCA_013140885.1 Deltaproteobacteria bacterium
ACGCTCGACTTCCCCAGCGGCCTGCGGTCTCGCGGGGTCGATACCGAACTGAAAGGGATTCTCACCCGCACGGTGGGGCATGGCCGCGTCCATCTCAATGCTGGCTACCAGTTCATCGGCCATACGCGCGCGGGCGAACGTGACGGACGTTACGAGGTCGTGCTCGGCGCGCAGTACCCGTGGGGATACCCACGCAGCTTCACCACCACTGTGCTCGCCGATCTCTTCACGCGCCAATCCACCCACGGCCATGACACCAACAATTCCGGTGTGGAAATTGGCCTGCGCCGACAAGTCGCGCCGTTGGTGATCGTGGATGCGGGCATCGGCACTGAGTTTGTCGGTCCATCCGATCGCGAGCTATTTTTTGCTACAGTGGGCATCTCTTTCGGATTCTGAAGAAAGGATGATGTCACGATGACTATGCGAGACGCCCCGTGGAAAGCGGAACCAAAAACCAAAATCGTTTGCACCATCGGCCCAGCCACCGCCGCTGAAGACCGATTGCGCGCACTTTTACAAGCCGGCGTCGATGTCATTCGCCTCAATTTCTCGCACGGCACGCAGGCTGACCATCAGCTCGTGATCGAGCGTGTCCGTCGCCTGGCCAGCCAGCTTGCTCTCCCCGTCGCTATTCTTCAGGACCTGGCGGGCCCGAAAGTTCGCATCGGCACCTTCACGACGGACAGCGTTACCTTGTCGGCAGGTGCGCTGTTCACTCTCACGACTCGTGCCATCGTCGGCACGGTCGAGGCCGTGTCGGTCTCCTATCCACAACTTCCACAAGAAGTGAAGCCCGGAGACACGTTACTGCTCGCGGATGGCGCGGTGACCTTGATCGTGGAGCGCGCCACCACCGAAGACATCACCTGTCGAGTCGTGGACGGTGGCACGCTCAGCGCGCGCAAGGGGGTGAACTGCCCGTCTGGCCTGCTCAGTCTGCCGATTCTCAGCGAGAAAGACCTCCGCGATGTCGAGTTTGGCATCGAGCACGGCGTTGATTACATCGGGCTCTCGTTCGTGCGCACGGCGGACGATGTGCGTATCGCGAAAGCGGAGATCGCCAATCGCGGGGGCGCGATTCCCATCATCGCCAAAATCGAAACGCAAGCCGCGTTGGCGCATATCGACGAAATCCTGGACACCACCGACGGCATCATGGTGGCGCGTGGGGACCTGGGCATTGAAACGCCACTCCCCCGCATTCCCGTGGTGCAGAAACAGTTGATCGCCAAAGCCAATCGGCTCGCCAAGCCCGTCATCACCGCCACGCAGATGTTGTGGTCCATGGTCGATAATCCTCGACCGAGCCGAGCCGAAGCCACCGATGTCGCCAACGCGGTCATCGACGGAACCGACGCGCTGATGCTGTCGGAAGAGACCACAGTGGGGCACTACCCGGTGGAAGCGGTGCGCATGATGGCCGCGATCGTCAGTGAAACCGAGCGTGCCGACTTACGAGTCGCCGGGAGCAGGGAAGGCTCGCGCGTACTGCCGCTGACGGAAGCGGAGGCGGTTGCCCACGCGGCGTGTGAGATCGCGACCACAATGGACATGGCGGCGATTGTCACCGTGACCCTTGAAGGGACGACCGCCCGCTTGGTCGCGAAATACCGCCCGGCCCAACCGATTCTGGCGGCAACGTCGCGCCTCGACACCTATCGTCGGCTCGCGCTCGTGCGGGGCGTCACGCCCTTGCTCCTGCCCACGGACATCACTACGCGAGAGGGCATGATCGAGAAAACCAAGGCCGTGATGCGCGAGCACGGGCTGCAAGGCAAGAAGGTGATTATCATGTCGAGTATCTCCGCCGAGCAGAATTTGCTGGCGACGGAGGTGCTGTAGCGCGCATTTCTCTTGCGACAGCCTTGTCACGAGGGAGTACGCTCATTATCCTGCCCCCATGTCTATTGATTCACCAGCGCTTACCCTCGACGAGCTACGTCGTCGATTGCATCCGTTCTGTGAGAGGCGTCACATTCAACGGTTGGAGGTTTTCGGTTCCGTGGCTCGCGGCCAGACCACCCCCAATAGCGACGTGGATCTGTTGGTGACGTTCGAGGAGTCCGCGCACGTTTCGACCGGTGAGCTGTTGGACATGGCGGGGGAAGCGGAGGAGTTGATCGGTCGTCCTGTCGATTTTGTCTTGCGCCTCTCCATTGAGAAGTCCCCAAATCGCTTCGCCCGCGCGCACATCTTGGCCACCGCTGTCTGCTTGTATGGAAACTGATCAACTCGGCCGCCTGCATGACATCCTGGACGCGGCTCGGCTCATTGCCTCCTACGTCAAAGATACGAGCGAGTCGGCATTCCACACCGACGTGCAAAAGCAAGACGCGGTGTTTCGGCGCATCGAAATCATTGGCGAGGCGGCAGCGCATCTCAGCAATGAAACGCGAGCAACGATTCCACAACTCCCCTTCCGAAAAATGCGGGGTATGCGCAACATCGTCGCTCACGACTACGCCAACGTGGATCTGAAGATTGTCTGGGAGGTCGCGACGGTATACGTGCCGGAAGTCTGTTCCATGCTGGAGCAATTCTTCGCCAACCACGACGAGTGAATAGTGAACCCGCCGAGCATCGAAAAATCCTTGTCGCGGCACGCAACACCGTCTCCCTGGACCGCGATAAGTGATTTTAGGTGCTCGGCATCACGTCGGGATACGGCCCCAGGAAGCGCTCACCATTGAAGTGGATCATGTGGTCGGGGTCATCGGCGATCCAGACCTCGGATTCCCAGGCGATTTGCGAAACGAAGGTCTTCATCGTCTTCATTATAGCCGCGCTGAAGCTCGTGGCCGGGTTGTTTGAGCGCCCCTCAATGTTCATTCACCCCTCGTCGCGGCACGACACCATTCGCCGTGAGCGCCTCCGGCCATTCCCAATTCAAGGTGTGTAACTGAAACGTCGGCATGACGCCCTTGGCGAATATCAGTACGGCCCGCAAGCCGTCGGTGATATTAGGGGTCGCCGGTCAAGTTCCGCCGTGGGGCATCCTCCTGAGTCGCCTCGCCCCCGCGGATGTACCCAACCGTGGCAACCCGCTGGGAGAGGATCAAGCTTTGCACGACATAATCTCGGGTATCGTCCACGTTTGGATCAATGCGATGGGTGAGGAGATTCCAGGTTTTGGTCGTCACGCGCACGCCAATATCGCGACTGACTTGTCCCACCCACACTGGTTTACCGGTGAAGCGGATGGGAGTGCGCCACAACCGGAGATGGTTGCGCGCGCGAATCGTCTCGCGCGCTTTCTGCAACGCCAAGTCCTGTCGCCGCCCCGAAAAGTAGAGCGGACTAAACGGCGCATAGCGATAGCGCGCGCCCGTGAGAAACGCGGTGACCTCCCGCCAGACCGAGCCGGCATGGAGTTTTTCCGTCATATCCCAGTGCCGGTCAACAAAAGCGGCCAACAGCTCTTCCGCTTCCCCAATCAAAACGAGATTCAGCGGATCGCCGAGTGCTGATTCGTCTTCATTCGTCGTGCAACACGGGAGCTGTTCCAGAGCCGCGCGTAACTCCGGCTCCGACGCACAGACAACAAGGTCGTCTGGCCGGTGCAGCGAGGCGAAATCCACCTCCGCGTAATGAGTGTGTAAGTTCCCGGAGGACAGGAAAAAGAAAAAATCCTTGAACGTCCCGCGCCCAAGGAGGGTCACCACGACTTCCTTCGCGCCGAGGTCGAGGTTCGTATAGACAAAACCCGACGTCGCTGCTCCTGGCGGGATGATTTTTTTGATAGTGCGCTTGACGAAATGCGCGTCCATCGCTTGGTTTGTCGCGGAAGAAAACCAGGAGTGACAGCGATAGGCCGCCTCCAAAGGGGAAAAGGCATTGTGGTCCATGTTGTGCGGGAAAAGAATATACGGAACCGTGTCGTCATTCTTGATACTAAGAAGCTGTTGATAAATTCCTTAAGCCAACCGCTTCAGCAGTAACCGGATCATGCTGAGCTGGAGCATAGCTTCACTATTGGTGGTCAAGCGCTCGTAATCGCGGCTGTGACGGCGATCAGTGAGTAGCCACGCAAAGGTGCGCTCCACCGCCCAGCGCCACGGCACGACCTGAACCCCTTTCCCCTCGTGCCCCGTAACCTCCACGGCGATTTTATGCGTGCGCTTCAAGTCCTTCACCCATTGGGCCAGCCACTCCGCTTGATAGCCCCCATCAACCCACCGTTTGCCTAGCCGCTGGACCCCGCCCCTGCAATACCGCGTTAAAAGCAGCATACCGCCTACCCGGTCATCGGTATTGGCGGCGGTCACTACCACGGCCATCACCAACCCCAACGTATCCACCAAGATCTGGCGTTTACGCCCTTTGACCTGCTTGCCCCCATCAAAGCCGACTTCCGTGGCTTGGGTCGCAGCCTTGATACTCTGACTATCCACGCTCCCCGCGGACGGTTCCTCCTGCCGGCCTTGCCGGCGACGTTCCCCCTGGCGCAGGGCTTCCCTCATTTGCGCCCACCCCCCCGCCGTGCGCCAGCGCTTGAAATAGCTATAGACCGTATTCCACTGCCCGAACTCCCGGGGCAACATCCGCCACTGACAGCCGCTCTTGAGGAGATACAAGATCCCATTGAACATCTGTCGCCAATCACACGGCGGGCGGCCTGGCCCCACTGCTGTGAACACGATGAGCGTGTATAAGTGTAAGGAGATTAGCGATTTGGAGGCCTCTGA
>JABFSC010000642.1 GCA_013140885.1 Deltaproteobacteria bacterium
CCACTGGGTCACGGCCAGTGGTCTTCGTGCTCCCCGGTATTATGTGCAGTCACCTCAAACGAAGTGGAAGTCGAATATGGCTGAACTTGCCGAACCTGCTGTTTGGTGGGTTGAAGGCGCTCCACATTGGGGCCGACGAGGTGATGGCCGATGGTCCCCTCGAAGGGTATTACGAGGAGGTGATTGAGTTTCTCGGTCGCACGCACGAGGTGGTACCCTTCGCGTTCGATTGGCGACTCTCGCTCCGTGATGAAGCCAGACGGCTCGCGGACCAGGTGCTCGCCAAGCTGGATGAGGCGGACCGTGGGCAACAGCCGGTGCGATTGTTCGCGCATTCGATGGGTGGGTTGGTGGTGCGCACCATGATTGGCGATCACCCGGAGGTGTGGGCGCGCATCTGTCGTCATCCGGGCGGACGCTTCCTTATGGTGGGTACCCCCAATGGTGGCAGTTTTGTCATTCCGCGCACGCTCTTCGGGCACGATAAGTTCCTCAAGCAACTCGAGCTGCTCGATCTCACGAACAGTACCAAAGAATTGTTGAAGATGATCAGCAAGTTTCCTGGCATGCTTGAAATGCTGCCGGGCGCGGGGAGTGGCTTTGATTTCTTCAAGATGGAGACCTGGCGACAATTTGCCCAGGCCGATGACAAAGGGTGGGTGCTGCCCGATGAGACGCAACTACAAGCGGCGCTCGCGACACGGTCTCTGCTGGACCAGAGTCCGATTGATCCCCAGCGCATGCTGTATGTCGCGGGCCATGCGCCAAAGACGCCGGTCGCGTTGGAAGTGGATGCCAGTGCCAACAAAGGCGAGCGCTTCCGTTTCATCTCCACCGCGCGGGGTGACGGGCGAGTCCCGTGGGAGACTGGGATCCCGCCTGGAGTCCGCGCGTGGTATGCGGACTGCGAACATGGCGACCTGGCGTCGTTCGAGGCAGCCTTTCCCGCGTTCCTCGATTTATTGCAGACCGGGCACACCACACGCCTCTCGCAAACTCCACCAGCAGGGACGCGCGGAACGGAACGACTTGTCCTCACCCGCGACATGGCGGATGCCTATCCCGATGAGCAGGATCTTGCCGCCGCCGCGCTTGGGACGCGCCGTCGTCGCAAGCGGGCGGAGCCACAACCGCGGGTCAAGGTGGGCATTGTCCACGGACACCTCGGTTTTACTGACCATGCGGTGATGGTGGGGCATTATCAAGGTGATACCGTAGCGAGTGCCGAGGCCGCACTGGACCAGATGCTGGACGGCCGCTTACGCGAACGCCTGCGCCTCGGCCTCTATCCGGGCGCGCTGGGCAGCGCCGACGTGTTTCTCAACCCTGGCAAAAAACCCGGCGGGGCGATCGTGATTGGCCTGGGGCGTGTGGGGGAACTCACGCCGGGACATCTGACCGCAAGCATCACGCGTGGTACGCTGTTGTACGCCTCGGCCTTGGCGGAGCAGGCCCGCTCCTCTCGTGAGGATCGGCGGACCACCCCTGAGTCAGCGGCGATAGCGACGTTGCTGATTGGCACCGGCGCCGGGGGCATATCCGTTGAAGACTCGCTGTCCGCCGTTCTGCGTGGGATGGCGAGAGCGAATCGCACCCTCACGGAAAGCGGGCTGGGCACGCACGTGATTTTTACCGAGGTCGATATTCTTGAATTATGGGAAGACCGCGCGATCCTCGCGGCCCATGCGCTGCCGCGACTGGCGGAGGACCCGCTGTTGCGTGGGGTGTTTGCGGTTGAGCCAACGATGCGACAACCACCTGGGGGACGCAAGCGCATGACCTTCGAGGAACCGGGCGGATGGTATCAGCGCTTGCGCATCACCGCTCAGCCCGATGGGACGCTGCGGTTTCAGGCCCTGACCAACCGGGCGCGAACCGAGGTCAGTCTCCAACCGACACAACGAGCGTTGGTCGATCAGTTCATCACTCGCGCGATTACCAACCCCAACAACGATCAGCAAACCGCGCGGGCGCTGTTTGAGCTACTCATTCCCAATCCGCTCAAGGAACAAACACAGGACCGTCGGGATTTGGTGTTGATCGTGAATGATGAAGCCGCGGGCTATCCGTGGGAACTGATGCGGGATCGACGGGATAGTGAGAGACAGCCGCTCGCGGTGTGCGCGGGGTTCATTCGTCAACTGGAAACGGCGGAGTTTCGGACCAACCCTCTGGGTGTGACGCAGCTGAAAGCCTTGGTGATCGGTGACCCCAGGAGTCAATTCGTTGAACTGACTGGGGCGCAAGAGGAGGCGAAACGGGTGGCGGCGGTGTTGGAACGGCAAGGGTTTACGGTCACCAAGAAAATCCGCACGCATGCGCAAGAGATTGTCGAAGCGTTGTTTGATGATGATTACCGCATCCTGCATCTGGCTGGCCACGGCGTGTATCAATATCCCCTGGAGGCGACAGCGTCGGCCTCCCACACCGTCAGTGGCATGGTGATTGGCACCAACGTGTTTTTGACGCCGACCGAAGTCGAACAGATGCGACAGGTGCCAGAGCTGGTGTTCATCAATTGCTGCCACTTGGGAAAGATCGAAGGCGGGAACGATACCAACCGCAAGGACCGGCACCTGTTGGCGGCGAACCTGGCGGCGCAGTTCATTCGCATGGGCGTGCGCGCGGTGATTGCCGCCGGATGGGCCGTGGATGATGCCGCGGCCCAGACTTTCGCGTGTGAATTTTACGCGGGTTTGCTCTCGGGTGCCCCGTTTGGTGCCGCCGTCCTGCGAGCGCGGAAGAAGACCTACGACGGTCACGGCACGGTCAACACATGGGGTGCGTATCAATGCTACGGCGATCCTGATTGGCGGTTGCGATCCGAGCAGGGAGAGTCCATCGGCCAGCAGGAGGAAACGCGATTCGTGGCTCCCGCCGAAGTCGTCCTCGCGCTCGACGATCTCACCAACGAAGCGAAGAACGCGAGTCCTCAACGCATTGAGGTGCTCCGCGTGGAAGTGACCAAGCTGGAGAGTCGGCTGACTCCGGACTGGCTCGCGCGTGCCGATGTGCGCACCGCGTTCGAGCGGACGCGCGGTGAACTGGATAGGGGAAAAGTCAAAACGCAAAAGTCAAAGCGCAAAAGTCAAAAATGAGAAATTCCTTGATTGTCTTCGACTTGTTCTGAACTGGCCTGAAACGTGTTTGAGACTGCTCCAAAACTGGCCCGAAACTGGTCCCCGAAAAGGAACTCGATATGATGGTACAACTCGCGATGATTGTTCTCTTGATGGTATGGAGCGAAAGCCCTGTGGCCTGGGCGCAAAAAAGCGCGAAGACCTGGAAGACCGTGGCTGAACTATCGGCCAAAGAGAAAGAGCGCATCGACCTCGCGACCGACACTCCTCGTGATGCCACGTTCCCGTACCTGCCCGCGGAACGGTATCCGTTCACACCGCCTTATACCGCCGAGGAGATGGGATTTCGGTCGATGGAATTTCCCCATCAGCCACGCTGGTCGTGTGTCTATGCGGATGCTGGCGCGACCATTGACCAGTGGGGACATCTGATCGTGCAGAGCAAGGCTGTGGGCTTGGTCGCCTATAACGGGACTCAAGGATTGGCGGAAGAGCTGTATGCGACCACGCCAGGTCAGCCTTTTGTCTCCTCGCTTTCGCAAGACACGGCGCCAGCGGAGAAGTATGGCAACCAATCGCTCTTCTCTCGCTACCGGACTGACAAAACGTTCACCAAGAAAATTGACATGTACGTCTATACGCCGGGATTGCGCCGCGTGCGGCGGCAGCCCCAGCCACGGCGCGGGGATCGCTTCCCCAATCAAGCCTTCACGTTCGATGATACCTTTGGCCGTGACGCTTGGGAGTGGTCGTGGCGCATCGTGGGAACCGATGTGTTGTATGAGACCTTGCGCTTTCCGAAGGCGCGCCCTTCGCTCACTCTGACCGATGCCAGCGGGAAATTGCACGATGTCTCCGCCAGTGAGATCAAACCGATGGGGAAGGACTATCCCGCCTACTTACCGGATGGCGGAGTTCCCTGTTACGTGGTCGAGGCGAAAGTCCGTGACGAGTGGCTCCCTGGCTATTACACACCGCGCATCCTCTATTGGCTGGACCAGCATGCGCTGTACCCCCTGCGGATCGAAGAATACGACCATGACGGTAAGCTGATCTTCATTGAGACCCGCGTGGCCGAGCATCGCAACCCCGCGCTGAAAGAGCGTGGCTATGGCATGCAGCTCGATTTGTACTGGGATGCCACGACTGACCTGATGACCTACTCGACCCATGACGGGCATCAACTGCGAGAGTGGACCGAAGAAGATAAGAAGTCGTACTTCAATCCCGACTTTCTGCGCCGGGTTTGGTTCATTGGTGGGGTGAAGAGTCAGGCGGAGATTCACACGCCGGAGGAGTTTTTCCTGCGTCCGGCACTCTTCGAGGACAAATTCCCCAACGAGCGGAACATCAGCTTACCGCCTGATCTGCGGGCGCGCATCGACGCACAAGAAAAAGCCGGGCAACTTGTCTTCACGGAGGAAGTGGCGAAGCGGTGAGACAGAGTTGGGGGCAGTTCGGAGTCGAGGGCAGTTCGGAGTCGAAGAGTTGGGTGCGCTTCGCGCACCCTCATCACGCACTCTCTGATGATAGGTAATCCTAACCACTCATTTCTTGGCGGGCGTGGATTCTTTTCGTGGGAACAACTTGGAGGTCTCTGGAATC
>JABFSC010000496.1 GCA_013140885.1 Deltaproteobacteria bacterium
GTTCCTTGCCCGACCCAAACCACACCTGCCCCTCTTTCGGTCGCAAGGGATAATCGGGATCGAATTGTGCGCTCGCCATCGTGAAGGTTGGGGGCGCGACAATCGACTTCACTTCGGTCGTCTTCGCGTACTCCTCGTCGGAGTAAATTTTGTTGGTGTCGCCAATCGCGCGAGCAAAGAGCAAGATGTGGCCCGCTTCAATGGGAAATTTTGTGACCGCCATGCGTCGTCCTCCTTTTCGTGTGGGAAAGTGCTCTCTCCTTATTCAGGTCGCCCAAGAGTTGCAACCCCAGGGAGCACGCAGTGCCGCTTGATGCACGGAGATGATCCACATAAGCTAACGCCCGATTCGGACTCCCCGCCTCAGCTGAGAACGCCATCGCGCGAGGAGCAGCGCGAATCCAACAAATTTCGAGACCAGTGAGGAGCACGCATGTCCACCCAACCAGCCCTGGGCCGCACCCTGTTTTTAACTCCCGAGCAAGCCGCTGAAGCCCGCGAACGGTTCGGCACTCCCAGTTACATCTACTCTCGTCCCATCTTGGAAGCCGCCGCTCGGCAAGCCCTCGCCATTCCCGCCCCGTATGGATTCACGTTGCGCTATGCCATGAAGGCCAATCCCAGCCTGGGCGTGTTGTCGGTGTTTCGCGACCTCGGACTCCATATTGATGCGTCCAGCGATTTTGAGGTCGAGCGGGCCATGCGCGCGGGATTTGCTCCTGAACAGATTCAACTGACTTCGCAAATGCCCTCGCGTCGGTTGGCGGAATTCGTCAAGCGTGGCGCGCTCTACAATGCGTGCTCGCTGCATCAACTGGAGCAGTTTGGCAAGGCCGCGCCCGGCGGTAGCGTGTCGGTGCGGATCAACCCTGGGCTTGGCAGTGGCTCCACTAACCGCACCAACACTGGCGGCCCGGCGTCCAGTTTCGGGATATGGCATTCCTATTTGTCCGATGTCAAAGCGCTGGCGGAACGCGACAACGTGCGCATCGCGCGATTGCATACGCACATCGGCTCCGGTAGCGATCCTGAAATGTGGAAGCGCGTGACGCGGATGTCGCTCGACATCGCGGCGCAGCTCCCGCACGTCACCATCATTAACCTTGGTGGCGGGTTCAAGGTCGGGCGGATGCCGGATGAAGTATCAACCGATCTACAAGATATTGGTCTGCACGTGCGGCGTGAACTCGAAGCGTTTCGCGAACGGACCGGACGTTCACTGCATCTGGAAGTCGAGCCTGGCACCTATCTGGTGGCCCGCGCGGGCGCGATCGTGGCGACTTGTGTGGATGTCGTTGATACGGGCAGGGATGGCTATGTGTTCGCCAAGCTCGATACCGGCATGCCGGAAGTGACACGTCCGTCACTCTATGGCGCGCAACATCCGATTGAGGTGCTGGCCACTGGTCGAGAGGAAGTCGAGGTGGTATTCGTTGGGCCGTGCTGTGAGTCTGGCGATATTCTCACCCCGGCACC
Organism: Deltaproteobacteria bacterium; assembly: GCA_013140885.1. GTDB lineage: Bacteria > Desulfobacterota > Binatia > Bin18 > Bin18 > JABFSC01. Next base: position 1,477 of record JABFSC010000496.1, read on the forward strand.
AGGCGACCCGGAAGCCTTAGCTCCGCGTCGCGTGCCACGCCCACGTATCGGTGATGTCGTGATTGTCGGTGGGGCGGGTGCCTACTGCGCGGGCATGGCGACGATCAACTACAATTCTTACCCACAGGCACCAGAAGTGATGCTGGAAGCCGACGGCACGTTTCGCGTCCTGCGCCGTCGGCAGCAGCTTGAGCAGATTTGGACGAATGAAGCGTAACCGAGATACTGAAGGGGTGCGGGAGGAAAATAAAGGAAAAGATCACTTGATCCCCCTCACCCTAAGTAGGTAGCCAAAAGTCTTTTTACACGTTCTTAACCAAAAACCCTTTCACAGAGCACCAAAAAAACGACTACTGTAAAAGAACTTTTGGCCACCTACTTAGCCCTCTCCCAGCCGGGAGAGGGAACTTTCTGATCCTACGAAACTCATCTCTATTACGCCAACCCGTACACCTTCGCCGCCGTATCATGCACGATCTTCCGGCGTTCTCCGTCAGGAAGCGTGCCAAAGCGTTTGGCGACAATCTCCTGTGACCGTGGGAATGTTGCTGCGGTGTGCGGGTAGTCCGACGACCACATAATGTTATCCGACCCATAGCGATGTAGTGAATCCACAAAGACCGGGTCAGCGATGAAGGTCGCGTACACTTGCCGTTTGATGTATTCGCTCGCGCGCATCGGCAGCTTCAAGCCCCCGAGCGCGCCGAGGCGATTTTGGACGGTGTCGAGCCGATACATCAAATATGCCATCCAGCCCGCGTCGTTTTCCGCCGAGACAATTTTGAGGCGCGGGAATTTTTCCAGGACGCCGCCTAAGACCATCACCGAGATCGAGCGCTCAATCTGATGGTGCAGCGTCGCGATCGAGAGCAGGAAGTCACGACCACTGGCCTGGTTCGCGCCAGTCCCGCTCCGAGCTGTCAGAATGTGGAGTGAAAGGGGCATGTTGAGGTCTTGCGCCGCCGCCCAAAATGGCTCGTAATCAGCATGGCTATACGGGCGATCATCGGGTGGCTCGGCCCAGATCATCGCGCCCCGCATGCCTTGACTGGCGATGCGTTCCAGTTCCGCCACCGCGCCGGGAATATCTTCCAAGGTAATGAGTCCCAGTGGAATCAACCGTTTGAGGTCATACTTGCAATAATCCACCGCCCAATCGTTGAACGCGCGAAAGCACGCGGCGCGTAACCCCGCGTCGTCCAGACCAAACAGCGGCATCCCCATCGACGTGTAAATCACTTCGGCTTGCACGCCATCACGATCCTGATCGGCCAAGCGATAGGACGGGTCCCACACGCTCTTGGGTGCTTGGTCAAAACCCTTCTTGCTATGTTCGGGCAGGTCTTGCGACGGCACGCCCGCGCCAAAGAACCCGGCGACCGACATCGGGGTGATATTCTCACAGACGAACCACTCCCCGGCACGTCCGTTGAGTCCTTTCACCGTATGGGGCGCACGGTCGCGGAACTGCTTGTCCAGGCGTTCGGCCCACATGGTCGGGGGCTCGACGAAATGAGAATCGGCGGAAATCAATTTGTACTCTGCCATACAATCCTCCTTTTGCGGTATACATCCTTATTTAGTACGAACCGTGACTCCGCCGCAACCTCAAGGGGGCGGCTTGCCACGGACGTGCACGGTGCACGACGAGTGTCATGCGTTCGAGCCGTGCGGCGGTGTGATTTATGTCTGTTCCGCCTCCGGCTCCAACCACCACCGACTCATATCCAGCGCGAGTGCCTCAAAGGGCTCGGCGTGTATGGTATCCGATCCCCCATGCGTGCTGACCAGCATCCAGCGTGGTCCCTCCAAGCGGAACACTTCCAGTGTTTGTTGGAGGGGATCGACCAGCCACAGCTGCCCCACCCCTGCTCGTGCATACGTTGGCACCTTGCGCACTCTATCGACACGCGCGGTGGATGGCGAAACCACTTCACAGACCCAATCCGGGGCCAGTTCGAAATACGCGACATTGCGCAGCACGGGCATGCGCTCGCGTCGCCAGCCAGCAAGATCGGGCACGATAATATCCGCGCCGAAGTGTAATTCCGACTCAAAGAGCAGCCACCATCCTCCAGGTCCGTCGGGATCACCAAGGCGTCGGTCGAAAGGGTCCAGTGCTCCACGCAATACGGACGTGGCTTGTGCATGAGGAGAGGCGGGTCGCGGAGAGGTGAATAACTCTCCATCAAGAATCTCGGCGACTCGGGTGTCAGGGACCTTGAGCAAATCCTCATACGTGGCGTGGCGTTGTGCGGGGTTCATGGCGGTACCCTAACATGGATGTTGGGAGGGACAACAGGTGCGCATATTGGAGATCATAGGAGCAGGTTACACGCGTGGGGACGGCCACGGTTCCACAAAGCGGAAGGAAACAACTTTCTGGATGCGGATAAAATCTCGCGCATTGCGGGTGACAAGGATCATTCCTGCTTCTCGGCAGGACAACGCAAGGAGGATGTCATTGCCAAAGGATTTCGTGACGGCGTGGTCCTGTGTCCCTTCCTGACGCCTTAGTGTGGCAAGGACATCTCCCGACATTTGCCACGCCCGAAAGGACGGCGTGATCACTCGGCCCACTGCGAGAAAAGGGGAGAAGACGTACTTCTCCCCTTTTCTCGCAGGTCTTCTCCTGATCGCACTCCTGCTCGCAGCTCTTGGACCACGATCGCGCTGAGGTATTCAAAGGGACCAAAGACCCGGTGGAAGTGTTGGAGTGCGAGATTCGCGGCTGGGTCACGAAACCCTTCAATGAAGAGGTTGCTATCCAGGATGTATTTGTGTTCGGAGCGACTCACACGCCATCCTGCTCCGGTGGCACAAGGTCTACTCCGAGCATAGCGGCGGTACCTGCCACGAGCTTTTGGCGAAAAACAATCAGGTCGAGCGCGGTTTCAATCGTTTCGGTCGCTGTTTTGGTGCCGAGAACGCGCTGGGCCGCCACCACTTTCTTGGGAGTCAAGCGGAATGTGCGCGTCATTTTTGGCGGTGTCTGTCGAGACCGCTTTGGGGTCCGTACTCCAGCAAGTTTTGCCATATTGCCCTCCGAAGAAAACGCTCTGTCCCAATTGATACTATGGATGGGAAGCCCGGATGACTAGCCTCCATGTCACAGCACCGCGACTCACACAAATCGCGGCATCTCATACACCGGCAACCCAAACGCCCGTCGCCCAAGAAGTGCTTTGCCTTCCGTGCC
>JABFSC010000231.1 GCA_013140885.1 Deltaproteobacteria bacterium
GGCTATCACGGTCGTAATGGGATTTTTGAGTTACTCACCATTACGGAAGGGGTGCGCCAGCTCATCCTCAAACGGTCCGCGTCCGATGCCATCAAGAACGCCGCCGTCGCCCAAGGCATGCGTACTCTGCGAGAAGATGGTTGGCGGAAAGTGCGTGAAGGTTCAACCACGGTAGCGGAAGTGCTGCGCGTGACGCAGGATGAGTAGTGAGCCGACTCTTTCTGAGCCAAGAAAAGAAAGACCACCCAAGCGTCCCACTTTGCCATTGATGGCAAGCGGAGGAACCCATGTCATCCCAGGTCCAGACACGCTTGACTGCGGAACAGTACCTGGCTCTTGAACGCCAAGCGCAATACCGCAGCGAGTATATCAACGGCTTCATTTTCGCGATGGCTGGCGCGAGTCGGCGACATAACCTGATCGCGGGGAATGTCTTTGGCGAACTGCGCGCCCAACTCAGAGGCCGACCGTGCGAAGCCTACATTAACGATATGCGGGTCAAAGTCAGCGTGACTGGCTTGTATACCTATCCAGATGTGGTGGCCCTTTGCGGCCAACCGGACTTTGAGGACACACATTTGGATACGTTACTCAATCCTAGCGTCATCGTAGAAGTGTTGTCCGACTCGACTGAAGCGTACGACCGTGGTGAGAAGTTCGCGCATTACCGTCGATTAGAGTCTCTGCGAGACTACCTCCTTATCGCGCAGAACCAGGTGCGAGTTGAGCATTATGTCCGACAGGGTGACAATTGGCTGCTCTCTGAAGCCAGTGTTTTGGACGGTGCGATCCATCTGTCTTCAATCAACTGCGAGGTGGTTCTCCGGGACATCTACGAGCGAGTTGAGTTCCCAAGCAACGATGCTGGCACGTCAAGCCGCAGTGGGGCCTGACCCTATTTCTTGCCGAGAACTGACCGCTTACCTTTATGCCCGACTACATTCGGTGGCTCCGTGGCCGCATTGGTCCCCGCAAGACGATCCTTGCCTACGCCACGGCATTGATTCGTGACGCCGATGGTAGGCTCTTGTTTCAGCGGCGGACCGATTTCGACTGGTGGGGCCTGCCGGGCGGTATCGTCGAATTGGGCGAAACCTTTCGTGACTGTGCGGTGCGCGAAGCCGAAGAAGAGACGGGGCTTCACGTCGAGCCCCAGCGACTCATTGGTGTGTATGCTTCGCCGGAGTGGGATTTCCAGTATCCGACCGGCGATGAGGTGCAGCAATTCACGGTCGCGATTGAATGTCGAGTGATCGGTGGGCAACTCCAAGCCGATGGGCATGAATCCACACTGAGTCAGTTCTTCCCGCTTAACGACCCGCCGACTCCGTGTCCGCCGTGGTATACGGCGATGATCCGCGACCTCAAGAACAAGAGCCATCCTTACTTTGATCCGCCGATCATTACGTCAGCAACCGACAGTTTCCTGTGGCCATTGCGAGAAGCGGTTGGCGCGGGACGGATTATTCTGATGTCGGCAGGCGCGGTGATTCAGGATACCCAGGGGCGGGTGTTGCTGGGGTTACGGTCGGATACGCATACGTGGGGACTGCCAGCGGGGTTGATGGAGTTGGGAGAAACTCCGGCGGGCACTCTCGTGCGGGAAGCTTACGAGGAATTGCAGTTGCGCATTCGTCCCACTCAGCTCGTGGGTGTGTTTACCGGGCCGAGGATGTTTCATACCTACCCCGATGGCAACCAAGTCCAACTGGCGGCCACGCTGTTTCGCGCCGAGATTGTTGAGGGAACACCGATTCCGGATGGAACCGAGACGTTAGCGGCGGATTGGTTTGATCTCGCGACGCTTCCACCCATGCCCCCTCGACATCACTGGATGTTACAGGTTGCTTTGGTGCATCCCGAAGGTGGGCGATTTGAATAGCGATGCCCCTTCTTTGCGTCTGTTTCGTGAAAATTGCTACTATACTCGCCGAATTCGCGGTAATTCGGCGAGTATAGTAGCAATTTTCGTCGGTTCTTATAGCGGTTTTCACATGAGTGAACCCTGGGAGCGCAGACGTCTCGCCTGCTTTTTCCGGCGCTTTAGGCAGGCGAGACGCCCGCGCTCCCAGGAAAAGATCGCACGCAACTGCAAACTGCTATATTTCTGGCGCACGTATGGGGGCGGAAATCGACTATCTGGGAAAACGACAAGGCAAGCTCTTTGGGTTCGAGATGAAATATGGCAAGCGCGGTGCCCGTCCACCCAAAACCTTTCTCAGTGAATATGAGAACGCGGAATGGCGAGTGGTCAATGAAGAGAACTGATTGGACTTCGTGTTATGAGGGGACGGCCCGCGACTGGGGGATGTTTTCTTCTTCTTGTTCCCTGGACAGCTTTTCCAGACCGAGGACCTCGGGACTATGATCAAGGACCCACCGATCGTCAAACCGATAGAAAGACGCTAAAGCATCCGAGGTAATGGTTACTTCCAAATCGTCATGATGAATTTCATAGTCGGTGAACTCGCCATCGTCGTGGTACACTCGAAAGAAAAACGAGTCGTCCACCGCGCTGCGTAACAGAAACCCGTGGACACCCTCGGCACTCGTCACTATAGCCACGGTCTTCCCGTAGCGATATCGCTCCGCCATAGTTTTTCCTCTCGTTGCGGGGCTGACCCTCCACGGTGTCGCTATTCCCCTTTCCCCCAAATCTTCTCTAGCACCGCATCGCGCCCACAATTGTAGCGATAGGCTTTGTATCGCAGCGGGTTCTTTTTGTAATAATCCTGATGGTAGTCTTCGGCGGGGTAAAACTCGCTCGTTGGTACGATCTCCGTCACAATCGGTTGGGTGAGTCGTCCCGATTGTTCGATCTTTTGCTTCGCGGCTTCCGCCAAGCGTTTCTGCTCTTCATTGTGGAAGAAGATACCTGAGCGATATTGTGAACCGCCATCGCAAAACTGCCGGTTCGCGGTTGTCGGGTCGATATTCTTCCAAAACACTTCGAGCAGTTTTTCGTAACTGATCTTTGTCGGATCATAGGCGACCTGGACCGCTTCCGCGTGGCCGGTCTCGCCAGCGGAGACTTCGTGGTAGGTGGGGTCTTTCTTGAATCCCCCGGTATAGCCAGAGGTCGTGGAGTGCACGCCTGGTAATTCGTCGAATGGCGGTTCCATGCACCAGAAGCAGCCGCCGGCGAAGGTGGCGATGGCCAACCCCTTGGTCTCCGCTGGGGGTGTCGTTTCTTGCTTCTCCGCGAACGAAATCACCACCAGTCCTAACGAGCATAGTACGAGCGCGATCTTGAGCCAGTTCTTCATTTCGATGTCCTCGATTCGAGAAATAGTCATGCAACTCACCAATGAAATGCCACGGTGGCGAAAACGTTTCATGGCTCCCCACTTACTAACGAAAAGTGGGGAGATGTCAAATCACGGAACTCAGAGGGCAATGCGCTGGAACCGCATCTCCACGCCTTGACCCTCTTGGGTTTTGAGCTTATCGTGCCCGCCGACTATCGACCGGAAAGGATGAGGAGAGAAGCAATCATGGCCGCGAAATCATTCACCGAATTGTTAAAAGATTCCCCAAAGAACTGGGGTCGTTGGGGAGCCGAAGATGAAGTCGGCGCGCTGAATTTTCTGACGAGCGCGGAGATTCTGCGTGGTGTCAAAGCCGTCCAACAAGGGAAGGTGTTCATGCTCGGGGTGCCGGTCGCGCGACCTGGGGGCGATCCCATTTATCCTGGACGTGGGCAGACGACCAGAACAATGGCTATGGACAAAGGCCACTACATGAACGGCCATGCGCATGCATTTCCCGGCGGCATGGAGTACGCCGACGATGTGATCTTCATGTATCTGCAAGGGACAACCCAATACGACGCCCTGGGGCACGTGTGGTACGACGATCAGCTCTACAACGGCTTCGATGCCAAGACCACGATCGGGGCGTTGCGTCGATGCAGTGTGGAAAAGATCGCCAATCGTGGTGTGGTTGGTCGTGGGTTGCTGCTGGATGTCGCACGGTACAAGGGCGTGAAGCATCTGCAAGCAAATGAAGGCATCACCCTTGATGATCTGCTGAAGACCGCCGAGAAACAAAAATCTCCCATCGAGAAGCACGATATTCTGCTCATTCATACCGGCTGGCTCAAACGGTTCTACGACGAAGGGTCGGACGCCTTCTTTCCCAATAAATCGATGGCCGAGCCGGGGCTCGCCTATAGCCCAGAGCTGATTAAATGGTTTCACGAGATGGAAATCCCGTCGTTTGGGACTGACACGGTTGCGTCCGAGCAGACGATGCACCCGGAGTCGGGAACCTTTATCCCGCTGCACGCGGCGTTGTTGCGCAATCTGGGCGTCGTCTTCAATGAAATCGACTGGCTCTATGACTTGGCGGAAGACTGCGCCAAGGATGGACAGTATTCGTTCCTCTTTGTTGGCGCGCCGCTGAAAGTCGTGGGCGGAGCCGGGTCGCCCGTGAATCCCACGGCGATCAAGTAATTTTTCACGGGAGATGAAGCATGGCGGAACAACTGCTCACCGGTCTCAAGGTGATTGAATGCGGGAACCTGGTGTCCGCTCCGTACTTGGGGAAACTCCTCGCGGACCTCGGCGCGGACGTGATTAAGGTCGAAGAACCCGCTGGTGACCTGTCGCGAAAACGAGGGCCGTTTCCTGGGGATACGCCGCACGTGGAGAAAAGCGGACTGTTTCTCTATCTCAATACCAACAAACGAGGCGTGACGCTCAATCTCCGCGCACCCAAAGGCCAGGCGCTGCTGCACAGCTTGTGCGCGCAAGCCGATGTGCTCATTCACAATTATCACCCCTCGGAGATGGCGAGCCTGGGCTTGGATTTCGAGCGGCTCCATCGCGCCAATCCTGGGCTCATTATGACGACGATCTCGTACTTTGGTCTGACGGGACCATATCGGGAGTACAAAGCCTACGAAATTATCGGTGCCAACGCTGGTGGCTGGGCATTCATCAGTCCGGGTGCGTCTGATTATCCCGAATTGCCGCCGCTGAAGGCGTTTGGCCATCAGTCGGACTTTCAGGGTGGGGTACATGCTGGCGTGGCGACGCTCGGCGCGTACTACCACAAATGTTTGACCGGCGAGGGACAGCATGTCGATGTCTCCATCCAGGAGTGCATTGCCGCGATTTTGGAAATGAACTTCATGCACTGGACCTACGCGGGAAAAGAGGCGTCGCGGCTGGGCCGGCGGTCCATTTTCCCGTGGTGCATGCTCGACTGTCAGGATGGCAAGATCTTCGTGGTGAATGTCGAGGAAGACCAATGGCAACGGATGGTTGATCTCATGGGCAATCCCGAATGGGCCTCGCTAGAGATTTTCAAGGACCGGGTGACGCGGGGGCAGAACTACGATGCCCTCCTGCCATTTCTGCAAGAATGGGCGGCGGAGTGGAAAGTGATGGACCTCTATCGTGCCGGGCAAGAACGGCGGATATGTTTCGCGCCGGTCAATATGATGTCCGATCTCTTCGAGTCCGCGCATCTCCAGGCGCGTGAGTTCTTCACGCGGATCAGTCATCAGGCGGCTGGCACGCTGACCTATCCCGGTGCGCCGTTCAAGGTGTCCGAAGGCGGCTGGGCGATTCAGAACCCCGCACCGCTGCTTGGGCAGCACAATAACGAGGTGTATGGCGCACTCGGTGTGTCACCGGCTGAGATCGCGGAATTGAAAAAACAAGGAGTTCTCTGAAAGGCTGTTAGCTAATAGCTTATTGTGAGGAATTCAGGGAGAAACGATATGTCTCGACGACCGCTCGAAGGAATCCGCGTGACTGACTTTACTTGGGCCTGGGCAGGACCCTACTGTACGTTGCAAATGGCCCACATGGGCGCGGAAGTGATTCGGATTGAAAGCCAGAAACGTCCGTGTGTCAGTCGGTTGATTCCCTCCTTTGCCGATGAAATACCCGGCCCGAACCGCGCCGGGTATTTCAATCAATACAGCCAAGGCAAGAAAAGTTTGCAGCTTGACCTCTCGCGTCCAGAAGCCCTTGAAGTGACGAAGAATCTCATCGCCAAGAGTGACATCGTCGTCCAGAACTTTTCGGCTGGGGCGATTGATCGCATGGGGCTCGGTTACGAAACGCTCAAGCAGATCAAACCGGACATCATTATGATCTCCATTTGTGGCTATGGGCAGACTGGGCCAGAGCGACAGTACATGGGCTACGGTCCCGCGTCGGTGCCGCTGGCGGGCATCGCGGCGGTGACAGGCTATCGCGATATTGGCCCAGCCGAAGTGGGCATTTCGTATGGTGATCCCAATGCTGGTGTTTTTGGCGCGTTCGCGGCGATGGCCGCGCTGACGTATCGGCAACGGACAGGGAAGGGGACCCACGTCGATTTGGCGTTGTGGGAGGCGCTGCTGGTGCTCATGCCTGAAGCGCTGATGGACTATTCGATGAACAAAACCCAGCCAGAGCGTGACGGGAATCACGACCGCTGGATGTCCCCGCACAACTGCTTCAAGTGCAAGGGGAACGATGACAAGTGGGTCACGATTGCTTGTGGCAACGACGCGGAATGGCAAGCCCTCTGTCAGGCGATGGGAAAGCCAGAGCTGGCGACCGATAAGCGCTTTATCAACGTGACGGCCCGCAAGGCCAATGAGGACGCTCTTGAGGAGATCATTACCAATTGGACCAAGGAGCAGGACCGCTGGGATGTCACCGAAACATTGCAAAAAGCCGGAGTGGCGGCGTTTCCGTCGATGAGTAACAAGGACTTGGCGACCAATCCCCATTTGCAAGCCCGAGGCTACTTGGTGCAGAAAGAGCATCCTGAGATCGGCAAACGCATTCATGCTGGGATTCCCTGGCGGATGTCCAGCTCGCCCTGTGAGGTCCAAACCGCGGCTCCACTCCGTGGGCAACATACCGACTACGTCTTGCGCGATGTGTTGGGAATGTCGGAGGCGGAAGTGAAAAAACTGCGAGACGGGCAGGTACTGAGTTGAGAGTTAAAGGGTGGACGAAAATTTCCCCCTCATTCTCCATTTTCAACTTTCAACTTTCAACTTTCAACTTTCAACTTTCAACTTTTCACTCTTCCCGGAGGACCCCATGGACGTGAAAGCAATTACTGAAATGATCGAAAATTATGTGCGCCCGGCCACCTTTCCGGTTGGCATTAAAATGCTCAAACCGGGGGAACCCCTGCCACCCAAAACGCGCACCCCGACGGATTTAGGGTCTCGGTTCGCGACATGTCAGACGATCAATGTCGTGCGGCGCTATGGCTGGTCAATTGGACTGGCCGCCGATGCCCATTCCTGCCCGCTTGGCTTGGTCGCTCTGGGATTCAAGCCCAACGTGGAATATCTGCAAGAGGGGCACGCCTGCGAGGGGATGTATACCGAGACCCTCGAAGCTGGCGCGCGGACCGAGGCCGCGGTGCCAAAGTTTGAGTTAGGCAAGTACGCGTCTCTGTTTGCTTCCCCGCTGAAAACGCATCCGTTTGAGTCACCCGATGTGATTGCCGTGTTTGGCAACTCCGCGCAAGTGATGCGACTGGTCCAAGCCTCATTGTACAAGCGTGGGGGCTACCTGAATTCGTCATTTAGTGGTCGCCTCGACTGCGCGGATATCGTCGTCAAGACAATGCAAACGAGCGACTGTCAGGTGATCCTGCCCTGTACCGGAGATCGCATGTTTGGCCAAACCCAAGATGAGGAGATGGCCTTCTCCATGCCGGCCTCGAAAGTCGATGAAGTGATGGCGGGATTAGAGGCGACGCATAAAGGCGGGATTCGCTATCCGGTGACGACCTTTATGAACTACACCGCGAAATTCCCCGCCAAATATGAAGCGGTGTGGGAGATGTGGGGAGAGAAGAAACCCACCACGAAGTAAGCGGAAGAGTCACTTGATCCCCTCACCCTCTCCCATCCGGGAGAGGGAACTTCCTTGGAAAGCCACTCATTTGGAATTGCGCGCACACTCTATGTGAGGTCCCGGACTCTCTGAGACTTGCCTGAGACTTGTCCGAGACTTGTCCCCTAAGCGGTTCCTTGGACCGCGAGATCGCTCAGGGCGGGCGTGAGTCGAGACAGTGCGGTTTCCAGCTCACTCAGGACTTGGGGGGCATCGGCGATGTCTCCCTCGCGTCCCATCTGTTCGAGCCGACGTGCCGCGTTCTGCGTGTCGACGGCGACGAAGTTTCCGACCGATCCCTTTAATGCATGAGCGTAATAGACAAGTGATTCCGCATCCTTGTTCCCGACCGCGATACGGACGTTTTCGATAATCTGTGGATATTCCTCAAGGAAGATACCGGCCAGTTCAGCCAGCAAGGTTTCGTCTCCTCCGATATTCGAGAGCGCTTCGGAAAAATTGAAAGGCGGAGAGGAAGGAGGTGTCGCCGCGAGCGGTGGTGTCTCGGTAACCGACAGTTGGGCGGTTGCTGCGGGAGAAGACTGCGCGGTGCCGTTCGCTTGCGTATCGACGAGCGAGAACTGGAGCGGAGCTGGGGCTGAGTCATGGGAGTCGAGGGGAGGTTGTTGGTCAAGTGATAATGGGGTTGAGAGCGACGGCGTCGGCTGAAGAAAACTGTCCGCCTGCGTATCGACGAGCGAGAACTGGAGCGGAGCTGGGGCTGAGTCATGGGAGTCGAGGGGAGGTTGTTGGTTAAGTGACAATGGGGTTGAGAGCGACGGCGTCGGCTGAAGAAAACTGTCCGCCTGCATATCGACGAGCGAGAACTGGAGCGGAGCCGAGGATTGTTCTTGCTCCACCTGATCGATTGCTCGAAGCGACGGCGTCAAGGCGGACGGTGATTCGTTTTCCGCGACGGGATCGACAGCCTGCGTATGAATCGCCAAGAATCCCGACATTGTTAATGTTCCGCTTTGTGGGCGCTCATACGCGGAGGCCGGGGAGGTATCAGATGCTTGATCAAGCTGGAGTCGCGATTCCTCTCGCTGGTGCACCATTGCAGGGGGTGTTTCCGCATCGTGCCCCACGGGCGGTTGCTGGCGATGTCTGAGGCTTCGATAGATCACGAGCAGGCTCGTCGCTTGCTTCGTCTCATCGCGGATGACACTGCTACAGCCCTCGGCCCAGAGTCCCGTGCCGTCGCTGTGGACGAATTCAAGATTGATGATCGAAGGTGCCGTTGGGATCTTCAGGAGTTGAGCGAAGTGGTCCTCAACGCGCGGTACGGAGGGGAGGGCTATCAGATTGTTGAGCGGCTGCCCGACCATTTCTTGCCGCGTCCACCCGAACATCTCTTCCGCCCCACGATTGACCGAGGTAATGGTTCCATCCACGCTCAGTGTGAGAATGGCATCCTTGGCATTGTCGAGGAGCGTGATGATGCTCGTTTCGCGAGCGTGGGACTGCGCGAGTTGGTTCTTGACGGAAGTCAGTTCGTCTTGCAGCGTGGTGATCGCTTTCTGGGATTGCGCGGGTGCGCTGACGGCTGGGGGGGCGATCGCTCCCTGCATCCCTGGCTGCGGAGCGACAGGAGTCCTCGTGACTGTGGGCTTCTTCTTGGAAACAAGGGTGAACATGGCCACGGGAACGAGCAGCAGCAGCCAATGCAACGGCTGATTTTGCAGCACAGTGATGATGCTTTCCAGCGAAAAGGAAAGACCCTGTCCCAGGATGTCAAGCACCAAGGCCGCGAGGGGAAAACTACACCCCACTGCGAGAGGTATCCATGCGCCGTTGTCAGCGGAGGGGCGTACGGGAGCCGCGGGACGTTTGGCTGGTGGGGTTTGTCTTTTGGTTGTCACGATCGGGTTCTCCTTATCTTAGAGTGATATTTCTTGACCTAACGGACGTAGTGAGGGATCGAGAGGTGGGGTACATCCCCACTTCGCCAACATCGCCCGAAGAGCGTGCTGGGTGATAGGTTTGCCCAGATAATCATCCATGCCAGCGGCGAGACACCGTTCCTTGTCGCCGGCCGCTACATGTGCGGTCAAAGCGATGATGGGAGTGTGCCTTCCCTGTCGCTTTTCCATGAGCCGGATCTCCGCGGTGGCTTGAAAGCCGTCCATGCCCGGCATCTGACAGTCCATGAACACTAAGGCATAGGATGCGTGCGCGAGTGATTCCACGGCCTCATCGCCAGTGCCAACGACCTTGACGTCGTAGCCGAGCTTGAGCAGAAGTCTGGAGATGAGTTTCTGGTTCACTGGATTATCTTCAGCGAGGAGGATCCCAGAGGGCAGGCTGACTGGGACGGAAGGACTGGCCTTTGGCTCGTCGTGGGAGGCGGAAGTGCCGAACCACTTTTCCGTCAAAGTATGAAGCAGGGCGGCGATGCGTATCGGTATGGCGGGCTGACGTCCAGAAACAACGAAGAACAAGAGCACAAGCGGGATGAGGTCAAGCAGCCAATGGAGCGGGCGAGCCGACTGGACCATGATAATGCTCGCCAGCGAGAAAGGCAGGCCCTGTCCGAAGATGTCAAGAATCGTCGCGCCGAGGGGAACACTACACCCGAGTGCGAGGGGTAACAGCGTGCCGCGTCCAAGGAAGGGCCGCACGGGCGCTGAAGGATGGGTGGGAGATGTGGGTTGTCGTTCTGTTGTCATGGTAAATCTCTCTATGGGAGCGTTTCCACTCTTCTCGCTATTTGTGAGCCGCGAGAAAGTGGGGTGGTGGTTCGAGTTGTGGAACGAGAGCTATCTCCTGAGTCTCTTGCACGGACGGTACATTCGCCGTGCTCACGAACGGTTTGCAGTCCCATTTCTCCAAGGTCCTCTGTAAGACCTCGCGGTCAATCGGCTTCGTCACGTAATCATCCATACCCGCGGCTAAGCAGCGCTCGCGGTCGCCGGTAATAGCGTGCGCGGTGAGCGCCACGATCGTGGTGTGGGTGCCAAGTCGCTTGTCCTGAGTCCGAATATGGGCCGTGGCTTCAAAGCCATCCATCTCCGGCATTTGACAATCCATCAAGACCAAGCGATAGGGGCGTTGCGCGAGCGCTTCGAGGGCTTCACGTCCAGTCTTGACGACATCGACGTCGTACCCCATTTTACCCAACAGGCGGAGCGCCAGCTTTTGGTTGACCAGATTGTCTTCCGCTAACAGGAGGCGTGCGGGCTGCTCAGTGGGCACGGTGGATTGGTCCAGAGCAGTGGGGCTAAGCGGGAGGCGAGGGCTGTCTATGATGACAGCATCCTCGGTAAGCCGGGGGAGCGGAGCCGGGACCCACTTTTCTAGCATCTCTTTGAGATGGTCGGCATTCACTGGCTTGGGAATGTACGCATCCATCCCGGCGCGGAGGCAGCGGTCTCGGTCTTTTTCCAAGGTGTAGGCGGTGACCGCGATGATGGGCGTGTGCTTGTTCATCTTGTGGTCGCGCGCGCGGATGAGCGCGGTTGCTTCAAACCCATCCATTTCCGGCATTTGGCAGTCCATGAGGACCACGGTGTACGGATACCGTTCTATTGCTTCGACCGCTTCCCGGCCATTGTTGGCGACGTCGCTATGGTAACCCAATCGTTCGAGCAATCGCACCGTCAGCTTTTGGTTGACGGGATTATCTTCCGCCACCAAAATTTTCACGGGGGCGGCAATCTCGGTCAAGGTGTGTTGGGTAATCAGCGGGTGGGGAAGGACGGGTTTCTGCCCTGGTTGACTGGCGAGGAGACACAAGCACTCAAAGAGCTGCGATTGGCGGACCGGTTTCGTCAGATAGGCTTGGATTCCCGCCTCGCGCGCCCGTGCGCCATCACCTCGTTGTCCGACTGAAGTCAGAAAGACCAACCGCATGTGGTTCCATTCCGGATGGGAGCGAATGGACCGGGCGAGCGTCAAGCCATCCATTTCCGCCATCTGCCAGTCAAGGACCCCGATATCGAAGGAGCGATGCTCTCGCCGAGCGGTGTCCAAGATATCGAGCGCGCGGACTCCGTTGTCCGCGAGTTTGACCTCCATTCCCCACGAGGTCAGTTGATGACGGAGAATCGCCCGATTCGTCTGATTGTCATCGACAATGAGCGCCCGCAACCCGTGTAAATGCGTGCGGGTGGGGGTGAGCGGGGCGAACGCGGCTGTGCGCTTTTCGAGCCGCGCCGTGAACCAGAAGGTGCTGCCTTTTCCCACTTCACTGCTGACGCCAACCTCACCGCCCATGAGCTCCGCCAGCTTTTTATTCATGGCTAAGCCAAGCCCCGTGCCGCCATACTTACGGGTCCAGGAACCATCGACTTGTGAAAACGTCCGAAACAACCGGTCCATGCGGTCCGCCGGAATGCCGATGCCGGTATCGGTCACCTCGAAGCGGAGCAGGACCTGGGTCGGGTTCTCTTCGGCGACGGACACGCGGATCGCCACCTCACCTTTTTCCGTGAACTTGAGCGCGTTATCGACAAAATTGACGAGAATCTGCCGTATCCGTTCCGGATCCCCATGCAGCACGGCGGGTACGTTGTGGAACGTGAGCAGTGACAACTCGATCTTCTTGTCCGTGATGGTCGTGGTGAAAAGCTCGGTGACGCTTTGGAGCATCGTTTGTAAATTGAAATCCAGGAATTCGAGATCGAGTTTCCCCGCTTCGATTTTCGAGAAGTCGAGAATCGTGTTGAGAATCCCTAACAGGGAGTGCGCACAGCTTTTCACCGTCAGCGCGAGGTCTTTCTGTTCCTCGGTCATGCGGGTGTCGAGCAGGATATCCGTCATGCCGATAATGCCATTCATCGGCGTGCGAATTTCGTGACTAATAGTGGTCAAAAAGTCCGACTTGATTTGTTCCGCCGCTTCCGCCGCTTCTTTGGGAGGGCGGAGGGGCTCGGCGCGTTTTCGTTCCGGGAGGTCGCGGAGAGTCGCAAGCCTTGCTGGATGCCCTTCCCAGATAATGCCAGTGAGCCGCAGGTCCGCGACGAGCGGCAGTCCCGAAGACCGCGGCACCGCGACTTCTTGGCGTTCTCCTACCGTGAAGGTGAAAGGTGGTACCGCATTGAGCAGTGCGTGAGCGGGTTGTTGGAGTAACGTTTCAGCGGCGGGATTGGCATAGCGAACACGTTTCTCATTATCGATAACGAGCAGGGCGTCCGGGGTATGCTCCAAGAGCATGCGATAGGGATTCGCCGCCATCGCTTCCTCATGGGGCCACCCCTCTGCACGTGCTGAGACTTCTTTGGCGAATGTGGGCTGAGAGTCTACAGGGGAAGTCTGGCTCGCCAACACATATTTGAGGCGAGACAAAAGAAACTTTTCCGTATACGGATGAGTGAGAATGCCATTGGCTCCGCTCTGGAGGGCCTCGTGGTCTCCCCGCGAACCGGCGCTGGGGGTCATCAGAAGGACTGGCACTGTCTTGAGGGATGGATCATTTTTGATCGTCTGGCAAAGCTGATATCCAGACATGTCCGGGAGTGTCACACTGCTCAAGACCATGGGCGGAAGCTCTTGTTGGAGCGCTTCAAGGGCAGCCTCGCCGGTGGCGACCCAGGTGCTGTGGAAATTGTGGTTCTCCAACATCGTCCGGAGTTGCGTGGCTTGGAGCGGATTCTCCTCGACGATCAGAATCTCAGCGGAAAAGTGCATAATTGTTCCTTACACAAATGGATCACGGAGGAAAGGTGTCTCTTCGACCAGAAGATGTGTCGCGAGCATGTGAGGGAGTCCAAGTTTCATGCGTAGTCGTTGCTGGGCGAGGACAGTGTGTCGAGGGCGTTGAATTTTCCTACTCTCCCCCATCGCTCACTCGCTACGTAATGACGGCACCCTATCCTAAGTTCTCTACCCTAAATAACGGAATCTCGAAAACTTTCTTTAATGCGCCATGCGGACCAATACGCTTCTTGCGTGACCTGCCGTGGTGTGGCTAGGATACGGGCATGAATTTTATTCCTACTATTGTTGAACAGACGGCGCGTGGGGAACGAGCGTATGATCTCTACTCTCGGTTGTTGCGCGATCGGATTATTTTTCTGGGATCCGCCATTGATGATATCGTGGCCAGTCTGGTCACGGCGCAGCTGTTGTTTCTCGAAGCCGATAATCCAGAGAAAGACATCTTTCTCTACATTAATTCTCCCGGTGGATCGGTGACCTCGGGGATGGCGATTTATGACACCATGCAGTACATACGCCCCGATGTCGCAACCTTGTGTGTCGGACAAGCGGCCAGTATGGGGGCGTTATTGCTGACGGCTGGGGCGAAAGGCAAGCGACACGCGCTGCCCCATGCCCGCGTCATGATCCATCAACCGTGGGGAGGAGTGGAGGGACAAGCGACGGAAATTCACATCCATGCGCGGGAGATACTGCGAGTACGTGAAGAGCTGAACCAGGTATTGAGTCACCATACTGGGCGGCCAATGGATCAAATAGCGCGAGACACCGAACGCGATAACTTTCTCACCAGTCAGCAAGCAGTCGAATACGGCTTAATTGATCAGGTGATCACCCGCCGTAGTGGAGCACTGCAGATACAAAAATAGCGGTCGGTGAGGAGGAGTCTTCTCCTGTGAGAGAGCGGACTGGCGGTGCAATGTTGAGGATCCGCTTACGCGGCGCTCAGCATTGTCACTGATGGTTCAAGAACCGCGACCTCGTGCGGTGGGACCGGCACGCTCATGCCGTTTTCCCAGTCGGCGAAAATGACTGGCCGTCCCATGTGCCTTCCCTCGGAACGGAACACCCCTTTGGTATTCTGCGGTAACAGCCCTTTGGAAGTGATGATGTTACAAAGAGTACGACACCGTAGCCCAGACCGTGAACGATTCATGGCGATCCCCTTTATTGTGAAGCTCTCAATAAGGAGAATCGTCAGCAGTGGAAAAACCTTTAATGGGGGGCAAGAAAAAAAGTGGAGAATGGGCAGGGGCGGAATTGAACCGTCGACACGAGGATTTTCAGTCCTCTGCTCTACCGACTGAGCTACCTGCCCATATCACAGACTTTTGCTACTGATACGACTGCTTCGGTGGGCTTCCTCATCGTGGGTATCCTACATGGAGAAGTTGCAGTCGAGTTTTTATAGACGAACGATAGAGAAGAGGCAAGCGCCACAGAGGAGTGATCGCCAAAGAAATGCGTGCGGGAGAAACCACCAGGCGAGAAGAGATGAGGAGACGACTATGCCGAGATTGTTTCGCT
>JABFSC010000568.1 GCA_013140885.1 Deltaproteobacteria bacterium
TCCAGATACTCCGTCGGAATGTTGGTGAACAACGGCCACCACGAATGGCCGTCCATGCCATCGCCAATCGGGCGGCCTGGAATGCCGCCATAGCTGATTTCCATGATGAAGAAGAACTTGCCGTGCTGATCGGTGCCGCTGTAGAGCAAGTGCGGACTCGTGCCGTAGCCCGCCGCCGTGGTCAACTCTGGACTCTTTTGTCCGAGGCAGCCGCTCATCACATCGAACAGTCGCGCGAGCGCATGCGTGCGGCAGCCGAGTGGGGCGGGAAATTTCGGATGCAGCAGCGACCCATCCGGCAGGCGCGCTTCAATCAATGGATAGAAGCCGTCGTTAAACAAAATTTGTGGGTCGTACACCATGATGAGGTAGACGCCGATGAACATCTTGAACATGCCTTCGTTCAAGTAGAAGTTGATCGGCCCCACCGCTTGCGGGTCGGTGCCGGTCCAGTCGAACACCGCTTTTTCGCCCTCTCGCCAGATGGTCAGCTTCATCTTGAACGGACCATTGCCCAAGCCGTCGTCATCGACATAGTCCTCGAAGGATTGAGGCTCGGTGGAGATGTTGCGTTGAATGAGCGTGCGCACGGCGCGGTAGGTACGGTCGAGGAGGGCCTGACAGGCGGCGAGGTAGGTGTCGCGGCCAAAGCGCTGGCATAACTCCAACACGCGCTGTTCGGCGGTGCGGCATCCGGCGACAATGCCCATCAGGTCCGAGCGGTTCATCACCGGAATACGGACGTTATTGAGGATGAGGTTCAAGACATCGTCGTTGAGCTTGCCCTGCTCGAACAATTTGACTGGCGGAATGCGCAACCCTTCACCGAAGATTGATGTGGCATTGGTAGGAAACGAGCCAGGGAGGG
Organism: Deltaproteobacteria bacterium; assembly: GCA_013140885.1. Taxonomy (GTDB): domain Bacteria; phylum Desulfobacterota; class Binatia; order Bin18; family Bin18; genus JABFSC01. The sequence goes on from JABFSC010000568.1 coordinate 869, forward strand.
GGCCGCCTACGTCCATTTGGTGGCCGAACATCGACACCCAGCCAATCAGTTCGTCTCCATCAAACACCGGCATGAGCACGAGGAAGTCGTTGATATGCGAGATCGCGCCACCGCAGAGATAGGGATCGTTCAACAAGATGACATCGCCCGGATAGAGCGGACGATCAAAGCTGTCCATCATCTCGCGGATGTACGAGCCGAACTGTCCGACCACCATGCGGCCCGTGGGGTCACAGATCATCGGGAATTCGTCATGCTGCTCGCGAATCACGGGTGACATGGCGGTGCGATAGAGCACGGCATCCATTTCATAGCGATAGTTCTTGAGCGCGCTCTCGATAATATCGAGGGTGACGGGATCGACGTCGATGTTGGGAATGGCGGCGATTTTGACGTTTCGCATCGTGAATTCCTTTCTGGTTGGCGATCAGCAATTAGTGGCGAGGCTCAGTGAATCCGAGACGTGTCCTAATATGTCGGGCTAGAACGTTATCAATCTCCGTATGCCTTGGCACCGTTTGTTTTTTGCTCGTGGCGGGGTTGATGTAGACGTCGTGTTTTGCGCCGTGCCTCACAAGAATACAACCATCAGCTAATAGCTGGCGAACGAATTCGCTCCGTTTCATAGCGTGATTGTTTTCGTCTGATGGTCTTCGGGCACATCTTCCAGCACCAGCAAGCGGTAGGCATCGCCGATGTTCTCCTCTAGTTCTTCAAGGGTTTCTCCTTGAGTCATAATCTCTGGATATTCGAGGAGCTTGCCAAGCCAAAATTGATCCGATTTCCAGTAGATCATTGTCAATGTTGTCTGTTTCGGCATAGTTGGCTCCTTTCCGGAATGCAGAATGGAAAACTGCAACTCTCAATTCTTAAAGCGTTTCTACATTCCCGGTCGAATCAAGATATTAAAGGACCGATCCACCTCACCAGTAAATCCCGGCAAGACCACGGTCGTGGAATCCATTTCCGTCACGATAGCTGGGCCGATCAATCGATTGCCCGGCTGGAGCTTGGCACGATCATAAATCGGCGTGGCGAGGAACTTGCCATCAAAATAAATTTGATGCTCATCCACCTGCGCCGGTTTTGGCGAGACTCCCGCCAGGTCGGCTTCCGGCAACTTGAGTGATGCGCCTTGGCCAAGCGCCACCGCGCGCAGATTGACGATCTCACACTCCGCTTCCAACCGAAACCGGTAGAGTTGTTCATGCAGGGCATGAAATTTATCGGCTAACATCGCGGTGCCGTGGGTGTGCAGATCGGCCAAGGTCGTCGTGATCGGCAAATCATAGCCTTGGCGGAAGTAGCGCATGTCCGCGTTGTAAAAGACCCGCTGCTGATCGCGGGGAATGCCCTCACGTTCAAGCCAGCCCGTGGCTTCGTTGCCCAAGTCTTGCAGAATCTGGACGACCTCGGTGGTGGGCAATTGATCGAGTGTCCGCAGCACCGTGCGTGCGAACTCTTCCCGATAGGCACACCCAACATCCCCAGCCGCGCACAGAATACCTGGAGCAGGCGGAATGATGACGGGAAAGGAACCGATCAGCTTGGCGACGGCATTGGCATGCAGCGGTCCCGCGCCACCAAAGGCCACTAGCGCGAAGTTGCGCGGATCATAGCCACGCTGCACGGACACCAAGCGAAGCGCGCCGTACATATTTTCATTGACAATATCGAGAATCCCTTGTGCCGCGCGATAGACATCAAGGCCGAGTTGGTGACCAATGCGCTCGACCGCGCTTTTGGCGGCGTCCACATCCAGCATCATCTCGCCACCCAGCAAGCGCGGCGGCAAATGACCAAGCACCACGTTCGCGTCCGTGACGGTCGCTTCCCTGCCCCCTTTGCGATAACAGGCTGGTCCTGGAGCGGCTCCGGCACTTTGTGGACCAACCCGCAAGGCTTTGGTGATTTCTGGCACGTGGGCAATCGAGCCGCCACCAGCCCCGATACTGCGCACATCAACGGACGGCACTTTAATCGGAAAATAGCCCAGCGTGGTTTCCCGCGCGATGGTCTGGTTGCCGTCCTGACACAACGCGACATCGGTTGAGGTGCCGCCCATATCAAGCGTGAGAATGTTGGGAAATCCAGCTTTGGTCGCGATGAACAACGCCCCAGCCACACCGCCCGCTGGACCGGACATGACCGCGTAGACCGGACGTTCTTGCGCCATGCGCAGGGTCATCAGTCCGGCATCCGAGCGCAAAATGTTGACTTCGGCCTTGAGCCCATGCGCGGCGAGCTGGTCGGCGAAGTTCTTCATATAGAGGGAGACTTTCGGTCGTACATACGAATTCATCACCGCCGTCAGTGCGCGTTCATATTCGCGAAACTCCGGCAGCACTTCGGCGGACGCGGTGATGGGCAGGGTCGGATACATCTCTTGCGCGATGGCTTTGGCGCGTTTCTCGTGCACCGGATTGGCGTAGGAGTTGATGAACGCAATGGTGATCGCTTCGACTCCACGTGTCACAAGGTCGCGTAAGTCTTTCCGTAACGCTTCTTCATCCAGCGGTTGAACAATATCGCCATGAGTGCCGATCCGTTCCTTCGCCTCACGAGTGTTCTCTAAACCCGCCGGTGGATCGGGTTTGACCATGATAATCCAACCCGCCAATGGTCCCGGTGTCCACGACCGCGCGAGATGGAGAATTTGCTTAAATCCTTTGGTCGTAATGAGGCCAACTTTCGCCCCTTTCCCCTCCAAGACAGCATTGGTGGCAACCGTGGTGCCGTGCATGATGTGAGAAATCTCACCCGGCGAGATGCTGGCCGCGCGACAGACTTTGTCGATACCCGCAAGCACGCCGACCGAGGGGTCCGCAGGGGTCGAAGGGGTTTTGGCACGGACGAGCCGGCCACTGCTTTCCTCCACGAGGATTAAATCGGTAAACGTTCCGCCGACATCGACACCAAGTTTATAAGGCATAAGGGAGGATCTCTCTCTTTCAGTGAGGTGATTTCAGCAAGAGCGGTAGGATTATGGAGGCTGGGAGGAAAAGCGTCAACGTCCATTGTCAGGGGAAAGCATCGAGCCGTGGTCAGGGAAATAAGGTATTTCCCCACAACTGAGTCAAGAAAGATGCGACTGGGAGGATGTCGATGCCATCTTCAGTACGGCGAGGCCGGGGTTCTAAACAGACGACGATGCGGCGCTTCACGTGGCGATGCTCTTGTTTCAGCTCTCGTAAACCGTGGAGATGATGCGTGGCGATGTTGGTGCTGCCTTTGACTTCAAGGGCAATCTCCATATCGTTGATGATGAAATCCACTTCAATGCCGCTGGCTAAGCGCCAATAGCTCAGGTCGTCAAAGCGTTCGCTATAGGTGGCATGAGCGGACAACTCATGGAACACCCAGTTCTCAAATGCCTTGCCAAAGAGTTCGGTTCCTGGTTCCAGGTGCCCGCGTTTGGTGAGCACGTTGACCACGCCGACATCGGCGAAGTAGAACTTCGGCGCTTGGATCACGCGCCGTTTCGGCCTCTTGGTGTACGCGGGGAGATACCTGCCGAGCAGCGTGTCAACGAGAATCTGAAAGTATTCTTTGACGGCGGGACCGGAGATGCCGCATTCCCGAGCAATAGTGGTGTAGTTGATCAACTCGGTGTCCGACAACGCCGCGACACTGAGAAACTGCGCGAACGCGGGCAAGTTCCGTACTAATCCTTCATTGGCGATCTCCTCCTTGAGATAGTCGTTGACGTAGGCCCGCAAGAGTGGCTGTGGAGCTTCTTCGACGTAATGGCGCGGGAGGTAGCCGTGGTTGAGAAGACGGAGGAGATCGAACTGCGTCTCCAATTCCGCTGAGACCAACCCAAAGAGTTCATATCGAATGGCCCGCCCGCCGAGGAGGTTGGCGTGTCCGCGTCGCACTTTTCGCGCGCTGGAACCACAGAGGCCAAAGATATGAGGGGTGTTTTCCATGAGCCAGTGGACTTCATCAAGCAGCGCGGGCACCTTCTGGATTTCGTCAATAATGACAAGTCGAGAATCACCAGACGCGACCAGTTCCTCGCGTAACCGGGACGGCTGTTGGGTATACCGAATGAATTCATCAGTCTTGAGGAGGTCAGTCCAGAAAGCGGTGGGATAGGTCGCCTTCAGCAAAAAGCTCTTGCCTGTTTGCCGAGGTCCCCACAGAAAAAAGCTATGAGTTGGCTGCTTTGACAGGGGCAATAACCGCTTAATCATGCACTTTAGATTATCAGGATAATCTAAAGTAGCAAATGGATTCTGGCTCTTGATGAGTGACAAAGAGTGGCGGGCAACTCTTACCGCCGTTTGTCATTTGCCATCATCAAGAAACCATCAAACAATCATCAAGCTTTCCTCAAGCATTTCACTACAGTTTTCCTTACTTTTCGCCACGTCACGCACGGTGCGTGCACTCGTCTGCGAAAAGGAAGGAGGTGGTGTCAATTGCTTGTCTGAAGGTCTTTTTGAGGTTGGGGAAATCGTCGGTGGGTAATTGGAACAATGACATGAACGACAAGGAGAAACGTTGTGAAGAAGAACAATCAAACCTGTGGTCGATCCATTGTCCATTTCTTAGGGGCTTCTGTATTTGCCGTGTTCTTCCTGGCGCCGATGGCGCGAGCCGGAGACAAGGTCACCTTTGACTTGGAAAGGGCAGAAGAAGAAAAGTTCACCCTGGATGTCGCCTGTGATGCGCGCACCAGCAACTTGAATCGCGTCGATCCCAGCGCCACCACGCAAGCTCGTGGCGATGCTGGCATCGTCAATGGGTTCATTTATGAGGGAGGGGTTCTTCCTTTCGATGACTTCAATGGCAGTTTCAATCCGGATACTTCACCTGCTCCTAAGCTCGGGACCTGGGTGTGTCTGAACACCCGCGGGGCACTGCCAGCACCCCGAAACAGCGCGGTCACTTACTACTTCGGATTGCCTGATTTCGAGACGGCGGGGATCATTACGCAAGGATTCAATTCCCACCGCCGCAAGGACGCTACTCCTCCCACGATTCCTGTCGTTCATGCGATTGTAGGTGGTACTGGTAAATATCTGGGCGCTACCGGAGAGGTCCTTGAGGAAGTCATCGGCGTCAATAGCACAGGGGCGACGGGGTTCAATCTGCGCTATCACTTCACGATTAAGAAACAAGCCTTTAAGAAGGACAAATCTCAGAGGTAATGCTTCGCTCGGTTCGTCCTGTGGGATAGTAATTCGGGACAAGTGTGGGTTCATTCGCACCGGCGGTTAAAAGCCCTGGCTACCATCAATCATCCCTCTGGGACGAAAAGAGCTGAGTAGTCACGAGAGCAAAACCGCTGCAACAGCACTAACGATTCGTCGGGTGGGACGTCACTCATCCGACGATTACCTGGAGATCCGATGCAAAAAAGAATGAAGCACTTAACCATAACGATCGCGTTACTGCTCCTGCATTCGTGGGCATGGGCAGGTCTAAACCAGAGCAAGAAATCCGCAGATACACTTCCCTCGGATGTTGCCTCGGCATGGTTCGAACTCCTGTATGACGTTGTGAAGACACAGGCCACCCCACCACCGGTAGCCTCTCGGATCTACGGGATTACGAGCGTCGCGCTCTACGAGTCGATCGTGACTGGGACAAAAGAGTATCAATCCCTCGTAGATCAGCTCAACGGCCTGACGGCTGTCCCCCTGTCAAGCAAGAAAAAGCGGTATCATTGGCCGACCGTCGCCAATGCTGCTCTCGCGACCACCATTCGTGGGCTCTCCCCAACACTTTCGCAAGCCGCGTTAGATGCGGTGAACAACTTGGAGCAAAGATTGATGTCCCAACATCAGAAAGGGGTTGCAAAATCCGTCCACCGGCGTTCCGTTGCTCACGGGCAAGCCGTTGCTGCGGCAATTCTCGCATGGGCGGCTACTGACGGCCTTGCGACTACCGCCAACTGCCCGTACTCCGCGGTCCCAGCACCCGGAGCCTGGGAGCCAACCCCACCCCTCTTTGCTGCGAACCCGCTCCAACCATGTTGGGGGCTGATCCGGCCTATGGTCCTCTCGTCAGATGAAGAATGTGATACTGCTGGTCCTCCGTGGTTTTCTACTGATCCTACTTCAGACTTCTATGCTGCAGCTCTGCAGGTTTACACTGTCAGTGTGAACCTGACTGATGAACAGGAGAGGATCGCCAACTATTGGGCCGACGGCCCCAGTGCGACAGGGACACCGCCAGGACATTGGATAGCCATCGTCAGCCAGATCGCTCGGAATGAAGATCTTTCATTGATAGAGGCTGCCGAGGCGTATGTGCGCGTAGGGATTGCGGTACACGATGCCTTTATCCACTGCTGGAAGACAAAGTACGCGACCGACCTGCAACGGCCGGTGACGTATATCAATGACAACCTTGATGCGAACTGGAAGCCGTACCTCATTACGCCGAACTTCCCAACCTACACTTCTGGACACTCGACGCAGTCTGGTGCCGCCGCGACGGTCCTCAGCAACATGTTTGGGTCGATGAGCTTCATTGATACCACCCACGCGGATCATGGGCTCGTCCCGATGCAGGCACCACGCACGTTCAATTCCTTCGTTGAGGCTGCGGCTGAAGCCGCCATCTCCCGACTCTACGGTGGCATTCACTTTTCGTTTGACAACGAAGATGGGTTCACTGCTGGGCAGTGTATCGGCCAGGCAGTCAACGACAGGATACATTTCAGAGAGTAGCGTGAGTCACGCCCCACCCGACAATAGCGAGAGCATCAAATTGTGCCCCGCAAAAAACGTAAGCGTCGCCTTGCCCGTTCGTCTCCAACTTTGCTATCTTCCGCTCCCATGCGTTACCACTTCGCTGATTGTGAACTCGACCCACGGCTCTATCAGTTACACCGCGAGGGGACTCCTATTGCGGTTGAGCCTAAAGTATTTGATGTCCTAGTGTATTTGCTTCACCATCGCGATCAGGTCGTGTCCAAAGACGAACTACTCGACAAAGTCTGGCCAGGACAAGTAGTGAGTGAGACCGCACTCTCGCGGCGTATTGCTGCAGCCCGCCGAGCTGTCGGCGATGATGGCACCAAACAAGAGATTATCGAAACCCACCATGGGCGTGGCTTTCGCTTCATCGCCTCAGTGATCGAGCTGACGGAAGTTGCCACCACCAGTCTTGCCTCTGACGGTAGTAGTGTGAGTGTGACGACCAACGGACAGTCGAGAGAGGCGCTCTTCGATCCGTTACCACTCCCTACTGAGCACGAGGCCAACGAACACGCCGTGAGTATTGCTCCTGCATCTGTAACCGTTCCTCCGGCGGTTGCTCCGGCTCCTGTCGGAACGGAAGAAGTGCCGCCGCATAGGGTGGGCAGGGCCCACCGGTCCCGGTTCATGACTCTTGCGGCGATACTATTCCTTATCGTGACAACCATTGGTGTCGTTCGTTATTGGCCTTTTCCGTTCCCTGACACCCGACCCCCAACCCCTAGCACCCAGTCCCTGCCACTTCCTGACAAGCCCTCAATCATCGTCCTCCCCTTCACCAATCTAAGTGGCGACTCCAGCCAAGAATATTTCAGTGATGGCTTCACCGACGAGTTAATCACCGACCTTTCGCGTATTCCGCAATTGTTTATCATCGCCCGCCAGTCAGCGTTTACTTACAAAGGCAAGCAGACGAAAGTACAAGACATCAGTCGTGAGATGGGTGTGCGTTATGTATTAGAAGGCAGCGTGCAGCGAACCAAAGAGCAACTGCGAGTGCTTGTCCAACTGTCTGATGCCACGACCGGCGAACAGGTCTGGGCGGAACGGTACGATCGACCAATGCAGGACCTCTTCGCTCTGCAAGATGACATCGTGCAAAAGATTGTGACCACACTGAAGTTGCAACTGCCGTTATTGGAGCTTGGACGGATCGTTCATAAAGGCACCAACAACTTGGAAGCTTACGACTACTTCCTGCGGGGACAGGGCTACTATTTTCGCTACACCAAAGAGGCCAGCGCTCAGGCGCGACAGATGTATGAGAAAGCCATAGCGCTCGATCCACCATACGCCGATGCGTACGTATGGTTAGGAAGAGCCTACAATGTCGAGTGGGGCTTCCGTTGGAATCAGGATCCCAAAATCCTCGAGCGTGCCTTAGCGTTGATGCACCAAGCGCTGGCCATAGACGACTCCCTGCCGCGCGCCCATTCATTTTTGGGTACGATCTATGCGGATCAACAGCAATATGACCAAGCCATTGCAGCAGGAGAGCGAGCCATTGCCCTCGATCCGAACGAGGCGGGAAGCTATGCCTCACATGGGCAGGTGCTGCTTAACGCAGGCAGACCGGAAGAAGCTGAAAAAACGTTGCGGCAAGCGATGCGGCTCAACCCTCGGTCGCTGGCCAATTATCCAGCCGCCTTGGGTACGGCCTACAACTTGATGGGACGCTATACCGAAGCGATCTCCGCGCTCAAGGATGCGCTCAACCGCAATCCAAGACATCAGTCTGCTTACATAGACCTTGCTACGAGCTACCTGCAGCAGTGGGTTTCTCAACAAGAGGAAAATACGCAGACGTTGCCGCAAGCGCTGGCGGCGGCACAACGCGCCCTCGCTCTTGCAGACACATCGCCCCTACTTTCTTCGTTTGGGCACGTACTTTTGGGTTATGTCTATCTCTTGCAAAAGCAGTATGAGCCAGCTCGTACTGAACTGGAACAAGCCATCGCCAACCATCCCAACTCGGCGCTGGGCCATGCTGTTCTTGCTGATCTCTTCGGTCGTGTCGGCAAGCCAGATGAAGCCTTACGCATGGCAGAGGAAGCGCTCCGCCGTAAACCGGCGATGGTAGACACTCACTTGGCGTTTGTGGGTTCCGCTTATTATTTCGCTGGTAAACCCGAGGAGGCGATTGTGCCGCTGAAGCAATATCTCAGTCGTTATCCCAACATCTTGGGCCCGCATCTGGCCCTTGCTGCCGCGTACAGTGAGTTAGGAAAGGACTCGGAAGCGCAAGCTGAAGTAGCGGAAGTGCTGCGCATCAATCCCAACTTCTCACTCGAAGTGCACAAAGAGCGTGCACCGATCAAAGACCCGGCGACGTTAGCGCGGGTGATTGCGGCGTTGCGGAAGGCAGGACTGAAGTAAATGCGGAATGCGGAGTGCGGAATGAAAATCGGCTGTAGGCTTGAGGTTACAGGCTAAAGGGAGAAAAGAGAACGGGTGAGAAGGTGAAGTGTATAGATGAGGGTGAAAAAGTCTTGAGGATTGAGGGGAAATGGAGAGTACAGATTCAGCCTAGATTTTTAGATTCTCTGTAGATACGATGCTCCCGACAAGAGAGGAAGACTATGCCTGTTCATGCCGTCACTCTTGAACTTCCTGATGAAGTTTACCAGCATGCCCGACGCGTCGCCCAAGCCACACACCGCCCGGTGGAAGAGGTCGTAAGTGACTGGGTTCGACCTCCGTCGCAGATGCAGCTCTCTGAACTCGAGAACCTCTCTGATGGTGAGTTACTCCAGACTGCCAGGGAGATGATCCCGGTTGAACATACCAATCGGTTGCAAGAACTCCTCACTGTTCAGCGACAGCGTTCCCTCTCTGATGAGGAACAGCGAGAGGCTCTGGCATTGGTCGAACAAGAGGATTTCCTCACGCTGAAAAAGGCCAAGGCGCTCTACCTGCTCAAGCAACGAGGTATTCAGCCAAACACTCTGGACCTGGACTAGTGACCGGTTGTGGCCCATATCCCCCCAGCTCTGCGCGGTGTTATCGCTGAGCGCGCACAATATCGCTGCGAATACTGCCAGAGCCCTGAACGCATTACCGGTGGACCTATGCACGTCGAGCACGTCTTTCCTGAAACACTGGGCGGTCCAACCACCCCGGAAAATCTCGCCTTTGCCTGCGCACGGTGTAACCTCCACAAAAGCATACGGACTCGTTTCCGAGACCCTGTCAGCGGATGGAACGTCTCTCTCTTCAATCCTCGCACGCAGGGGTGGTCACGTCACTTTGTCTGGACGTCTGGCGGTCTGCGTATCGAAGGGCGCACTCAATCTGGACGGGCGACGATCAACGCCTTGCACATGAATCATCCAACAATTGTCCTTGCGCGTAGCCTGTGGGTCGGTCTTGGTGTCCATCCTCCTCGGTAAACATCGAGGCAGCGCGAGCGTCGTCTTGCTCACGTTGTCCCGATTTTGCTATTTTCCGCTCCCATGCGCTATCACGTCGCTGAGTGTGAACTTGATGGACGGCTCTATCAGTTACACCGAGAGGGTCATCCTGTCGCAATCGAGCCCAAAGTGTTTGATGTGCTGGTGTACCTGCTCCAGCATCGCGATCAAGTCGTGTCGAAAGACGAACTATTGGATAAAGTCTGGCCGGGACAAGTCGTGAGTGAGACGGCACTTTCTCGTTGTATTGCTGCCGTCCGCAGAGCGGTCGGGGACGATGGTACCAAGCAGGAGATTATCAAAACTCATCATGGCCGTGGGTTTCGTTTCATCGCCCCAGTGATCGAGTTGGCGGAAATGCTTCCCACCAGTCTTGCCTCTGATGGTAGTAGTAGTGTGAGTGGACGACCAACGGACAGTCGCGAGAGATTGTCTTCGAGCCATTACCACTTCCTGTTGAAGAAAATCAAAAATCAAAAGGCAAAAAGCAAAAGTCAAAAATTGAAGACCGTAGGGTGGGTATTGCCCACCAAGAATGGCCGATGATTGCCGTGACCAGTTTGTTGCTGATTGCGGCAACCATTGGATTACTCCACTGCTGCCTGCTGCCGCTGCCGCAAATACTCAATGACTCCCGGAAGGATGGAAACGAAGATGATCCCCAAAATCACGAGCGTAAAGTTTTCCTTCACAATGGGGAGATTGCCAAAGGCATAGCCAGCAAGGACGCACACGCCGACCCACACGACACCGCCGATGATGTTATAGCTGGCAAACTTGGTGTAGGTCATACTGCCGACTCCGGCCACAAACGGGGCAAACGTTCGCACGATGGGGACGAAGCGCGCGATGATAATCGTTTTGCCACCATATTTTTCGTAGAACTGATGGGTGCGGTCGAGATATTCTTTCTTGAAAATCCGACTGTCTTGTTGAGAAAAAACTTTCGGTCCCATGAAATGGCCGACGGCGTAATTGACCGCATCGCCGAGGATGGCGGCGATGGTTAAAAGCAATAATAGCCAGGTCAAGTCCAGAGCGCCGCTCGCCGCGAAGGCCCCAGCCGCGAACAACAGCGAGTCGCCTGGCAAGATCGGTGTGACCACCAATCCGGTCTCACAAAAAATAATGATGAACAGGATAAGGTACGTCCACATGCCGTAGTCACGGATGACGGTATTCAGATGGGTGTCGAGGTGAAGGAACAGGTCGATAAAGTCTTTGATGAATTCCACGCAAAATCCTTAAATGTCCAAGGTCCAAGGTCCAAGGTCCAAAGTCTTTTTACGGCTTGCTTTCTGCCACGAGCGCCCATCCCGTTTCCGCTAACGTCCGACACCGATCGCGACGGAGCAGCGCTTCTGGTGACGCGGCGTTGCCTTCCACGCCACGCTTGTAGACCCCTTGTGTGATCGCCGCGAGACGGAAGAGTGAAAGGACAACATAAAATTTCCAGTCGGGAATTTCTGGCCGCCCAGTTTGAGCGCAATAGCGCGCGACCAGCGCTTGTTCCGTCGGGATGCCGTAACTCGTGTAGTCGAGCGTGGTCATATCCCCACGAGTGGGGTCGGCCACGTAGTAGGGCAAACACGTGTACGCAAGGTCGGACAGCGGTGAGCCCAGGGTCGCTAATTCCCAATCAATCACCGCGAGTATCCGTGGTTCCGTGGGATGGAAGATGAGGTTCTCCAGTCGATAGTCCCCGTGCGCGATGGTGGTCTCGTTGTCATTGGGAATATGGTCTGGGAGCCATTTGATGAGATGATCCATCGCCGGGAGATGGTCGGTCTTGGTCGTTTCATATTGTTGCGACCAGCGTTGTACCTGCCGGGTGAGATAGCCACCGACACGGCCATACGATTCGAGTCCCACCGCGCGAAAATCGACAGCGTGCAGTGTCGCGAGAGTGTCAATCATCGCGTCATAGATGTGTCGTCGTTCCGTGGGACTCAGGTCCGGCAACGTGTGCGCGCGAAACACCCGGCCTTCGACAAAATCCATGATGTAGAAGTCCGTGCCGATGACCGTGGGGTCCTGGCAGAGCACGCGGGCCTTGGCGACTGGCACGGCGGTCGATCCAAGCGCCGAGATCGCCTGAAACTCACGATCCACCGCATGCGCGGACGGCAAGAGTTTGCCCGGCGGTTTCTTGCGCATCACATACCGTCGGCCATTGCCATCGGAGAGAATGAACGTGGGATTGGACATGCCGCCTTGCGTCTGGGCCACGCTTAGTGGCGGGGTAAACTCTGGCAGATGCGTGCGCAGATACTGTTCAAGGCGGGATTCGTCAAAGCGGTGTTGGCTGAGAACCGGCGCCGCTTCGGTGGTCATGGTCATCGGAGGAGTGGTCGTCATAGGGGTGCTGCCTTATGCCTTGGCTTTCAGTTGGGCCAACTCTTCGCGCAAGCGTCACCTCACTGTTGAACGTGGGGCTCCGTGCGCGCTCCACACTCTAGGTCAACAGTCCCGACTTCTCAACTCCAAGCATACGGAGGGGTGGTTGCTGGCTGTGGTCTATCGTGAGCGCGGGGAGATCGTTACCATGCCTCAGATTTTGAGACCTTGGACTTTAGGCTTTGGGATTTAGGCTTTGGACTTTGGACCTTGGACTGTTTGGACCTTGGACTTTGGACCTTGGACTGTTCGTATCAGGAGCCTCATATTGGAAGACTCAGACACTTTCCTCTCGCACATCGCGGTTGAGACCTCGACGTTGCGCGTCGGGACGCATGACTACCATGTCCGGTCGCTCCGTGACCGCCAACAATTTTGGGATGGCGATCAGCGCTCCGCCGAAGCCGGGATTTCGTCCGCCTCCTGGCCGCTCTTTGGCGTGCTCTGGCCATCTGGGCGCGCGCTCGCGGAAGAGATGTGCGAGTTTCCCATCACGGGGAAACGTATTCTTGAGGTGGGCTGTGGAATCGGCCTGTGTAGTATGGTCTTGCAACAGCGCGGGGCGGACATCACCGCCAGCGACTATCATCCGGTGGCGGAAGAGTTTCTGCGCCACAATACCGACTTGAACGGTCTCTTACCTATTCACTTTCAGCAGGCCCCGTGGGCGGGCCCCAATCCAGAGCTGGGGCGCTTCGATCTGATTGTCGGTAGTGATCTGCTGTATGAACGTGGCCATCCCGCGTTGCTGGCTGAGTTCCTGGCGTGTCATGCCAAGCCCATCGCCCAAATCATCCTCACCGACCCTGGGCGGACCCATTGCGGGCAGTTCAGCACCAAGATGGCCGAACAGGGCTACACCCGCACGGAACGACGCCGACACTTCACCGGGTCCGACTTGCGCACGTCCCGAGGCCGCATTATGAGCTTCATTCGCGGTGAAGTCTGAGTATGACGCGGATGGCGATCACACTGGAGGAAACCATGTCCACCCCAACCAATCTGCGACAATGGGAAGATCACATCGTCGGTGAGTTCGTGACCAAGGATGTCGAACGGGCGCTGGCGACGATGGTCGAGGATGCGTCCGTCATGCACATGCCGACGCGCTCAGGCGGGCAGGGGAAGGCGGCACTGCGGGCGTACTATCGCGACCTGTTCATTCCGTCGATTCCCTCGGAGTGGCAACACACGATGACGAATCGCATCGTGACCGAGGGCGCCATTGTCGAAGAGGCGACCATTCGTTTCCACCATACGAAACAGATGGACTGGTTCCTGCCCGGTGTCCCTCCGACCAACCAATGGATTGAGGTGGAGTTGGTGATCGTCATTGAGTTCCGCGACGGCAAAATGGCGACCGAGCGTATCTATTGGGACCAGGCGGCGGTGTTGCGGCAGATTGGGCGGCAGGCTTCCTAGTTTCGCGTTCCGGGTTGGTCGTCGCGTCGCACTCAACGAACGGACGATGTACCTGGGCTGGAAACGCTATAGCTTCAGGGCGATTGATGATAAAAATCTGCGGCCGAACGAGTAAGGGAACAACAATCAACCAGAGGAGGAGGAGGAAGAAGATGCGACGATGGATATTCAGTGTGATGGCTACGGTGACGATAC
>JABFSC010000581.1 GCA_013140885.1 Deltaproteobacteria bacterium
GGGTCAGGCTGGCCGTGGGATGGAGGCTGAGCGGGCGTGGGAGCAGAAGCGGGGTCCGCGACTGTTGGTGGGAGCGTTGATTCTTTTTCCGCGGGGACAGGTGCAACTTCGCTTGGAGGAGATGGGGCTGCCTCCTCCACCTCTGGAACCGCTAAGTCTTCCTCTTCCACCGCTGGCGACTGGGCATGCACGGGAAGACACCAACTGGCGAGGAGACACCAACAGAAGAACACGCCAGGAAAGATTCCCAGCCCACGAGTGAGGAATTGCCACGAACACCCACGAGTATATTTTTTCGCGTTTTGCGCTGTCATCCGCATCGTCACATCCTCATCCATCTTGTCCACGGTCTTCGTTGGTCACCACCGGTGGCGTTGGGGGTCCCGCGACCGGAGCCGGACGAATAATGGGTTCTATTTTGCGCCACAGTCCGTTGGTACTAAAGCACTCCCAGCCCCACCGCAACCACCGGATCAACGCGAACGCAAGCCACAACGCCCACGCCAGCATCGTCAAGCGATACACGAACAACGGCAGCGAGAACATCCAGCCGTGCGGTAACTCCGGCCCAGTCCGGTCTTGATACCAGCGCAACAGTAAGCTGTGTGATCCGTTGCCCGCGACTCGCATGTCGGGGCTGCCCATGAGTCCCGATTGTACGGCGAAAAAGAGGGCTGTAATCGCGAACACGGTCACGAACACTAACCCGACCTGCGTGAGATTGAAGACCCCAGACCCGGTGTCGACATCGAATCGCTTGCGCCAGGCGAGCGCGAACAACCACAACACCACCACTAACGCCGACTCCACTGAGATCGGACTCAGTCCGATGCCCAAGAGAATCCAGTGGTGTGTCCGTAACGGCGTGATCGAGGTACGACCAAGAACGATGGCCCCCAAAACAATCACGGAGAACACCGACCAGAACAGTACCGCCGGTCCCACCGGTGGACCGCCACAGAACAACACCCAGCGGTCCTGGGGAACGGTCAGAAAGATTTGCGTATTGACACTCGGCACCCCAAGATTGACGACCGGGGTCTCGAATCGCGTGGCGATATCCGCGGTCTGTTGCCAGCGTAGCTCGGCCCATTGCAACCCTGGTGTTAGTGGTAGGGTCACCGTCCGCCCCTCCTGACGAATCGCGCGTGACTGGTTGTTAATCGTCACCGACTGCAAGCTCGCATTGTCGGGTAACGTCACCGCATGCTGCCCGCCGCGACTGCTCCGCAGCTCCAGCCGCAGGGTCGCATCTATCATCCGCAACCCAGGCGTTACTTCCAACACGCTGCTATCGATCGTCAGTGTCTGTCCCGATAATCCTTCGGGTCGTGAGATTTGCAAGGCGACCGTTTCGCCCGGCCAGGGATGCCACTCCGGAAACCAGAAGCCAGATGACAGGTCACTATGATGGACTACCGGAATCCCGCTGGGTTGCACCCGCCAGATCGGACTTACATCCAGTCGCCATATTTCACTCCAGGCGGTGGTCTGCGGCGCGCTGAGATTCAGTTTCTCGGAGATGGCCAGCACCGACGTCCACGTCACTTCCGTGTCGTTTGGAGCCATGTTGACCAAGACTTTCCGATTCTCGACGCGCACCCCAGCGGTGGTCACCGACTCGCCATCAAGAAGCGAGACTTCCACGACGGCGGCCGTGCCACGCGGAGAAACACGGAGCACGCGGCTATCCACACTCCACGTGAGGCCGAGATGCACCGTGCGCTCGACACGCACGAAGGGGGGTAAGGTCCCCGGCTCCAGCGTCGCGGCTTCCGCCTGTTCGGTGTCATCACGAATGCGTCGCAGTTGGATTTGCTCATCCGCCACGCCGTCCTCATGGACTCCTTCCACTTCCCAGCCATCGGCCTGCACCTGCACGACATACGGTTTAAGTGGCAGCGCCAGCTCCACCGCTTCCCGTTTGGGTAATGGCCCCTCTAGCAGCAGTTGATGTTGCCCAATCGGCAGATCAATCAGCACCTGTCCCGCTTCCGTGCGCTGCAATCCCTCGGCGGGTTGGCCATCAAGCAGTATGGTGCGCGGCAGCCAGTGACGCGCTGATCCAGGAAGAGGAATAGCGACACGAGCGGCGGCATGAATCTCCTGTCGTATCCGCAAGGTGTCTCCCGCGACTTCCAACCGAAGGCGTGGACTTGTCGCGCAGTTGGGGAGACACTCCGGTGCGTCCTTGCGCAGCAGCCGTTCGCGCAGCTCGGTCAGCATCTCTGGCGAGGGAAAAGAGGTTTGCGCGAAGCTCCATCCAGGAATCAACAAGAGCAGCAGCAAGAGCCCGGCTGTCGTGCCCGTGGCTCCAGGCCAGAATTGCACATCGCGCTTGCCATCGCGCGCGCGAATCTCCAACACGCAAAAGAGGAGCACGGCCAAGAGCAGTATCCGCGCGAAGGCCAACACGCGATTCACGTTGGGAGACAGTAACGTGAATCGCACCTCCTGCGTCCGGTTGACGGACCCGGTCCAGGTCAACTCCAATGTGTTCCAGCGCCAACGCGGGAGACCGGGTCCTGTCTGCACCGCCGCACTGGGGTCATACTGTTCGAGTTTGCGCTTGCTATAGGGCTTCGACGAAAGAACATCGCTCAACATGCCGCCCCGGCCTCCCAGGGAACCGTACTCGGAGGTACTGGCATCCTGGGATTTCCCCGCTTCATTTTGTCGCACCTCAGCGGCTTTATCTTCTTCCGTCACCAATCGCTCATCCGCCGCCATTTGCCGTCGCACCATCGCGTCTTGCGCTTCCGGGACAGGTGCGGGTGCGGCGGGTGGTGGAGGCACGGCGTCTTGCATCACTTGCGACGGTCGTTCGAGTTGCGGATAGAGTCCCAGACGCGCTTGTTGCAACATAAACGAAGCGGAAATCAGCAACAGGCTCAACAATACCACCACGCGATACGCGGAAGCGACACGGCGCGGCCAGCCTTCAGGAAGAACGCGTTGCAGAGAGACCGCGGCCAACACTTGCAACCAAATCCACCACGGCGCACCCGACTCTTGTGCGATGAGGGTCAACGCCGCCAACGCCACGACACCCCACACCCACCCCCAGAGTTTGGACACCGCCACCGCCATGAGAAAGACCGTGAACAAATCCCACAGCGTCCACCGCGCCACCCAGGTGCCGGGCATGTAGTCCACACCGGACGCATGCAACACCCGCCAGCCAGGCGGCAAATGGAGTTGTCCACTCACCTGCTTGAAATCCTGCTCCCATCCCACGGCGGACACCGACCGGACATTGCCATCCAAACGGCTATCGGCTACCAGCGACACATTGCCACGCCGGAGTTCGACCCCAGCCCGCCCGGACTGGTCGCTCTTGGTGATGAATTGCTCTTGCCCATCAACAGCGACGCGCCCTAGCACCCCCGGCGGGCTCAGGTCCAAACGCCAGCCACTGGTCATCACCCCACCCACCTGATCCTGAATCGTGTAGCCCCGTCCATCGAAATCAAGCCACCAGGAACGCGTCAGGGTCAGTTGGTCCGGGTCAGGCTCCGGGTCCCCCCGTTTTTCCCTGACCAACTTGAGCGACTCGCCTGCTTGCAGTCGATAGGTCGGAAAGGAGCGCCAGTCATCCGGCAAGGTCGTCTGTTGGGGGTCGATGGCGGGCACCCCTTCGATCTCCACCTGGCGCAGATGTGGTCGCGCCTCGAATACCCAAATCTCTTCCTGTGGCCATGACTCGCCACTCACCGCGGGCAAGGGAACCACACTGACCCGCGTGCCCGTATGTCGCGCGATGAGAATCAGTGTCCACGTGCCGGCCCGCACCTGCACGCGCAGCTGACCATCGGGTTCGAGTCGCGCGGGGAGCGGACTGTTCAGCGACATGGGAATGTACTCGCTGGTGATGGCTGGTCCCAGCAGCACTTCCCGCTGCTTGCCCGCGACCTGGATGTCCACGCGAACCGTGACCATCACCGGAATCTCGTCGGTCAGGCGACGATAGACCTTGAGTTCCAGGCGGTCCTCGACCTGTTCTTGTTCCACCACCCCTTGTTGGAGCCACACCTTGCCGCTGTCATCCAGTTGCGGAAAGTCGATCACGCGATTCTCAACGGTCAGCGCGACCAAGCCCACCTCTTGGGGCACTTGCAGCGCTTGCGGCAGGGAGTCCCACGCGAAGGTACCAGTCACGGTGTAATTGCCCGTCTTGACCCACAGACTGGGCACGCCCTCACGATCGGTGACCAAGGCGGGTTGGCCGTTGAGCTGGACATCTTGTGGCCAGTGTTCCACGTCACCAGGAACGGCGATCCACTCCTCACCCACGACCAGCCATTGTTGCGAGAACGACCCGCCACGGGCATCCAGCTTGAGTTCGAGACGCGAGGGCCACGAACACTGCTTTTGCTCGTTATCGTTATAAAGGAATGGGCATTCATAGTCCTTGTGATCCTGAAGGACCCATTTCACCCACGGGCGCAAAGGATCGGGCACATCCTCCGGCGTCAAGGGCGCGGCACTGGCGGATGCGACATTCATCAACACGAAGAGAAACAAACCGAACCATTCACGCATCATCGACCTCCTCGGCGGCGAGAGTCAGACTCCCAGCCTGCGCATAGGTATAGAACAGCCTGCTCGCGAGGGCCACTGTCCCGTGCTGGCGGAGGGATGTGAAAACTCCAGGAAGACCGCTACACTTTTTTCCGCGCTGGAAATCCAGGCACGCGAGAAGCGCGGCGGAGAAGGAAAACAGGAAATCGTCTTTCATGGAAAAAAGAGCGTGAGGCTTATGACACCATCACACCTTGATACACTCCTCGACCGGTATACAACGTTCCTGCGTATCGAAAAGAACGTATCGGCGCATACGTTGCGCAATTACTTGAGCGACTTGATGCAGTTTTTCGCCTTCATCGAACAGTCCCACGCGCAGGCCGAGGCGCAGCCCATTATCGTCAGCCAGATCGACCACCATCGGATTCATGCCTATCTCTCCATGCTCCATCGACGGAATAAAAAGAGTTCGATTGGCCGTAAGCTCGCCTCGATCAAGAGCTTCTTTCGCTTCCTCCTGCGGGAAGGAGTGCTAGAGCGCGACCCGACCATCCTCATTGGCACCCCCAAAAAAGATCAACCGCTTCCCACCCATCTCCCGGTGGACGATATGTTTCGGCTGCTCGAAACCCCGGCCAATGATGTGCCGAGTGGCGTGCGCGACCGGGCGATTCTCGAAGTGCTGTACTCGTGCGGGATACGGGTCAGCGAACTCGTCGGTCTCAATTGGGAGCATATCGACGCTAACCTCGAAGTCATTCGTGTCCTCGGCAAAGGCAACCACGAACGGATCGTGCCGATTGGGAGCAAAGCGCTGGAGGCGCTCGCGCGCTATCGCCAGGAACTTCCGGAGTTGATCGCCCCGAAACGACGCCAGGCCATTATCGCCGACGGCATGGGTCCCACCGCGCCGGTGTTCCTCAATAGTCGCGGTGGGCGGCTCACGACTCGCAGCGTGGCACGACTGGTCGGAGGACATGCGAGGGATTGCGGCATCGCGGTCCAGACGAGCCCGCACGCTTTACGCCACACCTTCGCCACGCATCTGCTCGACGCGGGCGCGGACCTGCGCGCGATCCAAGAATTATTGGGCCACTCCAGCCTCTCAACCACACAGAAGTACACGCATATCAATCTGGACCACCTGATGCGGGTGTACGACAAGGCGCATCCGAAAGCGTAGTTGTCAGTTTGCAGTTCTCAGTTATAACAGGGGCAAGCAAGGAGGGCTGTTGCATGGCAACAGCCCTTCCCCGTTAGACACTGGAGAAAAGCGCATGGGTGAAATAGTAATGCACGGCACGACGATTCTGTCGCTCCGGCATAAGGGAAACGTCGTGATGGCCGGCGATGGGCAGGTGAGTATTGGCAACGCGGTCGTCAAACACACCGCCCGAAAAATTCGCCGTCTGGCGCAAGGACGGGTGCTGGCGGGGTTCGCCGGGAGTACGGCGGACGCGCTCACCCTCTGTGAAAAATTCGAGAAGAAATTGGAAGAATACAACAACAATCTGCGCCGCGCCGCCGTGGAACTGGCCAGGGATTGGCGGGCTGACCGCATCCTGCGACGCTTGGAAGCAATGATGGCGGTGGCCGACCGCGAATCGTCCTTGTTGATCTCAGGGATCGGCGACGTGCTGGAGCCGGATGATGGCATCGTCGCGATTGGTTCAGGCGGCAATTTCGCCCTCGCCGCCGCGCGCGCCCTCGTCAAGCATACCGACCTCGACGCCAAAGCCATCGCGCTGGAGGCCATGCACACCGCCGCCGCGATCTGCGTGTTTACCAATGACCAAATCGTCATTGAGGAGTTATGACATGGCGAAAGCAAAACATCACGAACTGCAACTCACCGAAGAAGCACGTCAACACGTCATGACCCCACGAGAAATTGTCTCCGAATTGGACCGGTACATCATTGGCCAACATAAGGCCAAACGGGCCGTGGCCATCGCGTTGCGGAACCGCTGGCGCCGACAGCAAGTGCCCGCCGAGTTACGCGATGAAATCGTGCCGAAAAACATCTTGATGATCGGCCCTACGGGCGTCGGGAAAACCGAAATCGCGCGACGCTTGGCGCGCTTGGCGCAAGCGCCGTTCATCAAGGTCGAAGCCTCGAAATTCACCGAAGTCGGCTATGTCGGGCGCGATGTGGAATCCATGGTGCGCGATCTCGCCGACCTGTCGGTGAACATGGTCAAGCAAGAAGCCAAGGAGCGGGTCGAGGCCAAGGCACGCGGGCAAGCGGAGGAGCGACTCCTTGATCTCCTCCTCCCGCAACCTGCCTCCACACGGACGGGATTCGGCGGCGAATCCGAGCCCCCAGCCAATCACGGCACGCGCGACAAAATGCGCAAAATGCTCCACGAGGGGAAGCTTGATGACCGAGAAGTGGAGATAGAAGTCACCAAGAGTTCCACCCCGTTCGTCGAGGTCATGGCCCCGCAAGGCATGGAAGAATTGGAAGGGCATCTCAAGGAGATGTTTTCCAGCATGGTGCCGAAAAAGACCAAGCAGCAACGGATGAAAGTCCCGGACGCGCTTGAGGTGCTCACGCAAGAAGAGGCGGACAAACTGGTGGACGCGGAAGCCACGGTGCAGGAGGCGATTCGCCGCCTGGAACAGAGTGGCATCATTTTCATTGATGAAATCGATAAAATCGCCAGCCGCGATGGCGCGCACGGCCCGGATGTCTCGCGCCAAGGAGTGCAGCGCGATCTGCTGCCGCTGGTCGAAGGCTGCACGGTCAACACCAAATATGGCATGGTGCGCACCGATCATGTGCTGTTCGTCGCCTCCGGCGCTTTCCATATCAGCAAGCCGTCGGACCTGATTCCTGAATTTCAAGGGCGCTTTCCGATTCGCGTCGAGTTGTCACCGTTGACGCGCGAGGACTTCATCCGCATCCTCACCGAGCCGAAGAACGCCTTGCTCGCGCAGTACACCGCGTTGCTGGCGACCGAGAACGTAACGCTCGAATTTCAAGCAAGCGCCGCCGAGGAGATCGCGCGCATCGCGGCCACGGTCAACGAGCGCACGGAAAACATCGGCGCGCGGCGGCTGCATACCGTGCTTGAGCGACTGCTCGAGGAGCTTTCGTTTGATGGACCGGAACTCAACGGGCAACGAATTGTGATTGACGCCGCTTACGTCAAGGACAAACTGGATGCGATCGTGAAGGACGAGGATTTGTCGCGGTTTATTTTGTAGGGGTAGGCAAGGTCGGGGTAAGTGGTCGAGGCGAGCGTAGTAGGGGCGAATAATCATTCGCCCCTATGCTGAACATTTCCTCTCCCGGCTGGGAGAGGGCTAGGGTGAGGGGGAGCAAGTGATCTTTCCTTCCTACTGCACCCCCCGCATCAACGTCGCCTTCGCCACCCGCTCAAGGGCCAACACGTAGGCCGCCGCGCGCCACGAGAGGCGACGACTCTTCACGAGTTGACTCACATCGCGATAGGCTTTGGTCATCAACGCCCGCAACTCGCTATCCACCCGCTCACCATCCCAGCGAAACTGCTGCACGTTCTGCACCCACTCAAAATACGAGACCGTCACACCGCCAGCATTCACCAAAATATCCGGGAGCGTGGGAATCCCCCGACGCTGGAGAACGTCATCTCCTTCCGCGGTTGTCGGGGCATTGGCCGCTTCAATGACCACCTCGGCACGTAACGCTTCCGCGCGCTCTTTCGTAAGGACACCACCGAGGGCCGCTGGAATAAAGACATCGCAAGGAGTGGTGAAAATGGCGTCACCCGTGATCGCCTCCGCCTCACGAAACCCTTGCACCATGCCTTTATTCTTACGCACATGCTCGATCAGCGCCGGGATCGGTAGCCCATCCGCGCGCGACACCCCACCGGAAACATCACTGACCGCGATGATGTTCGCGCCCGCCCGCTGCAAGAACAGCGCGGCGAACGATCCCACATTGCCGAACCCCTGAATCACCACGCGCGCGCCTTGCAGCGTACGGCCCGTTTCCGCGAAGAAACTTTCAGTGATGAACGCCACGCCACGACCCGTGGCTTCCTCGCGCCCAACCGAGCCATGCAGATCAAGCGGCTTGCCGGTCACCACGGCAGGGGAGAATCCATAAAAGCGCGAATACTCATCCATCACCCATGCCATCACTTGGGCATTGGTGTTCACATCGGGCGCGGGAATATCGACATTGGGGCCAATGATCTCGCGGATATGGGCGGTGAACTTCCGAGTGACACGTTCCAGCTCACGAAGACTCAACGTCGCGGGATCACAGTTAATCCCGCCTTTCGCGCCGCCGTAGGGGATGTCAACCACTGCGGTCTTCCAGGTCATCAGCGACGCCAGCGCGGTCACATCCTCGGCATCGACCGTGGGGTGATAGCGTAGTCCACCTTTCATCGGCCCGCGCGCATCGTTGTGTTGCACGCGATAGCCATTGAAGGTCGCGATCTCACCGTTATCCAACTCAATAGCGACCTCGACCTTCATTTCCCGATTCGGATTCAGGATGAGTTTTTCGACACGCGGTCCCAGCTCCAGCACCTTGGCGGCCTGACGAATGTTCGCATTCACCATCTCAAGCTGACTCATTGCCCCTGCTCCTTCCCATCCTGACTCTGCCGCACAAGGCTCTGCACCCCGTAGGTTTCCAGAATTTTGTTGATATTGGTCGTCTTGATGTCCATGCCGCCACCCGTCAGCGGCAAGAGAATAATCTTCTTCCCCGCCAGCGCCTCGGCGATCTTGAGTTTGACCATCACCTCACCGCCACTGCCAGCCAGCGCCTTGTTCATTTCGGTGATGCCCTGCGCCTCGGCCTGCCCTTCCGCCTCAATGGCCTCGGCGTAGCGTTGCTGCTGCTCATAGTAGGCATCCGCCTCAATCTGCGCTTGCCGGAAGCGACCATCGGTTTCCGCCACCATCTTGTTCACTTCGCCCTTGGCATCCTCCAGCTTTTTCAGATACTCCTCTTGCGCGGCATGGGTGGCGGCCTTGTTTTGTTCGGCGACCTGATCGGCGACTTTCTTATCCTCGATCGCGCGCTGATAGGCCGGATTGAAGCGATAGTCCTTGGTTGAGATACGCTCGACAATCACGCCATACGGAGTGAGCAATTCGTTGAGTATCTTCTTGGCGGACTCCGCTTTCTCGTCCCGTTTGTCGGAAATATAAAACTCCTCGGTTTTCAGTTCGCCGAAAATGTCCCGTGTCCGACTGCGCGCGACCGTGCGAATGACTTTGTCCTTCAGCTCCATATCATCGGTCGCCACGCGTTTCACGATCATCGGCGCTTGTTGTGGATCAATACGATAAGAGATGATGACATCCAGACTAATGTCATTGCCGTCCATGGTCTTGAACAAGAGATCATCCCGCATGCGCCGGTCTCCACTCGTCGCGGCGAGGGTCATGTCCACATTCTGCATCCGGGTGTCGAGGACATGCCAATCGCTAAAAAAGAAGGGAAAGAAATACAGCGCCCCAGGTTCGTACACATGGTCCTCGACGCCGCTTTCCTTGAATGGCGACCACTTCACCGTGCGCACGCCCACCTCGGTTGGCCCCGTCATGCGTGGATAGGGAAAAAACACCCCGACAATCGAAAGAACAATCAAAGAGATGAGTATTTTCATATCGGTCCTCTAGCGCTTCATCTCAAACAGTTTCATGCTCTGTTCGAGGTTGAGGGGATTGATGCCATTGGCGCCATCGCTGGGCAGGATGATCACTTCGAGTCCCTTGTAGACCTCGGCCATCTTGAGGCCGACCATGCGATCCGACCCCGCGCCTTGGAAGGCATCGTTGCGGAGTTGCGTGCGTTTGGCATCGGCGAGCTTGACGAGCAGATCGGCCTCGGCCTTTTTCTTGCGCACGTAGAGATCGCGCTCGGCCTCCTTGCGCGTGACATACGAGCGGCCTTCTTGCAACTTAATATCCACCGTCGCCTCACCCTCTTGAATAATCTTCTTGAGATTCGCCCCTTCGGTGGCCGCGCGCCCTTCGGCTTGGTTCTTGAACACGAGCTGATCCTTGAGCTTCTTTTCCTCGATGTTCTTCTGAATCTCCTCGGTGTAACGAAAATAGCGGACAAGCACGTGATCCACCGCTAGCCCATACTGTTGCAGCTCGGCGTTCAGAATTTTTTTCGCGAGCCCCGCTTTCTCGGCGCGCAGGGGACTGTTGTAAAACTCCTCGGTCGTCAGCTCACCCAGCGCTTGCTTGAGCACCGGTTCCGCTCTGGGCACGATGCCGCTGTCCTCGAACGCTCGGCCTGGGCCCAGCTTGGTGAATACGAGATGCGGATCGAAGATTTTGTAGACGATACTGACATCAACATCGACGAAGAACCCGTCCGAAGTCTGAATATGAGCGGGTTTACTGACGCGCGCTTCACGCGCGGCCTCTTCCTTCGCGCCGGTCAGGTCGAGCACCTGGAGGTCGCGCGGAAAGCGATACATCTCCTCCGCCGAGAACGGCTTCAACACCCAACGAAAGCCCGGGTCGTAGACCGTAGGTTGTACCCCACGAGTTCCCCAGGGCGGTGCGATTCGCACCACCTTAATGCCGGATTCGTTGGGGCCAATGTAGGTGAAACAGAAGAACATGAGGACCTTAAAGAGCAGGAACAGCGCGATCGCCGCGCCCAGAAAGTTGGTGAAAGAGCCGCCCTGTAAGAATCGTCCGAAAGCGGACACTTGCCCTAACCGCTCACGGAATTTTTCCAGGTCGATCACTTTCGATGGATCAAATGGTGGCTCACCACGTGGCATGCTTTTCTCCTGTCGCGTCGGGCGTCTTGCCCTAGCTATCCGAATCGTTAAAAAATTGACACCACAACGTAAGACAAATAAACCGTCGAAAATACAATTCGTTAAAATTTTGACACTGTCGCAAGAAATTTACCCCTGTCGCTATGCTGTCGCATTTTTTCTTCAGTTTCTTCTGAGCAATAAATCCATTTTTTTGAGCATCTATAAGGACTTATTCGGCGACTTCATTTTAGGTTTATTCTGGCACAACGGTTGCTTAAATTATTAGTCTGTGTGGGAGGTGTACAATGACAACTCAGAAGAAAACAACATTACTCGAACTCGTACAAACGGTTAGCCAATTCGCCAAGGATGATAGTGAAATCGTAACGGTCGTCGCTCACATGATTAACAGTGGGCGAGTCCGGTTATGCGGCACCTTCGCCGGGGCAAAAATTTCGTATGCTTCGCCGCTTGATGTTTTCCCCGTATGGGCGCGGCCACACTTACCGCCAACACCGCCACGCCGCCCAGCCATCGCGGCGTAACTAGAGCTTGGTCACGAGGATTTTTCTCGTAACCGAAACTTCGGGAGGGTGACCTCGGAAGTCACCGCCTCGAATGTCACTTCCACCGGGGCTCCGCAGAATAACGCTTCATTCTTACACCCCACCACCTGACTAATAATCTGCGGTCCCTCGGCTAACTCGATCAGTGCCACGTTGTAAGGAATCTCCTCTTTGAAACCTGGATGCCAGAGTTGGTGGTAGACTCCAAACGAGTAGATAGTCCCCTTGCCGCTCAGGCGTATCCAGTCCTGGTCGGCTGACAAACAGTTGGTACAGGCCGGCCCTGGCGGGAGATGCACGTAGCCACACGCGCGACACTGCTGCGCGACAAACTCGTGCCGCTTGGCCGCTTGCCAATACGGTGCGTTCCATTTTTCGATCACGGGAAGAGGTTTCGTATAGTCCGCCATTGGTTACCTCCGGAGAATCAATGCGCCGGCATGCTCACGCAGGCCGCCAGTATAGGTACACATCAGCAGTTCCGCGTCCTTGATTTGCCGCGGGCCGCACTCGCCGCGCAATTGCCGCACGGCATCACACGTATTCTGCCAGCCCACCATATAGGTCCCCGACAGTTGCCCACCATTCACATTGACCGGCAGTTCGCCCCCCAGCGCGATCCGGCCATTCTGAATCCAACGACCCGCCTCACCCACGGGACAGAAGCCATAGTTCTCCAACGCCGCGATGATCGCGGGGCTGTACGCATCCTGGACATAAAGCGCCTGAATATCCTTCACGCTGACATCCGCCATCGGAAAGACCATCTTCGCCACATGCTGTTGCTGAAAACTCTGCATGACGAGATCGGGCGTCTCGTAGGCGCGAAATGCTTCTTGTCGTCCCATGCCGCGAATGTACACGGGTTGCTTGCGTAAATCTTGCGCGCGGTCAGCGGTCGTTAGAATAAAGGCATGGCCACCATCGGTGATGTAGCAGTAGTCGAACAGCCGTAACGGCTCGACCACATAGCGCGCGCTCATGTAGTCATTGAGCGTGATCGGCGTGCGTTGCGCGGCCTTGGGGTTGAGCATCGCGTGCTGGCGTTGATTGATGGCGATGGTCGCGAGCTGCTCCTCGGTGGTGCCATACAGATGCTGATGGCGGCGGAACGCGAAGGCGAACGGCAAGGACGGATTGAACGCGCCATAGGGGGCATGTTCCTCCAGCAGCGCGTCACCGAAGCGGTTGCGATTGCTCTTCTGATTGGTGCCATAAATCAGGAGCACGTAATTGGCCAGGCCCGCATGCAACAGCAGGGCGGCGTGCTGAATCATGTAACACCCCGTCGCGCCAGAGCCATCAATCGCGCCGCCGACGCGGGGGTTGAGGCCGAGCATCAAGCCGACTTTGAGATAGTCGCCTTGGTGGCCGTAACTGCGTTGGACAAAGAGGCCGTCGATGTCATCCTTCTTGAGTCCGCAGTCGAGCAGTGCCGCGCGCGCGGCATCAATGGCAAGTTCATCCCCGGTTTTCTCCGGCACCGCACCTTGCGGGGTATCGCCAACTCCCACAATACAAATCTCATCGCGTAGGTCGTGTAATCCCATGCGTGTCCCTCCTGCGTGTGGAGCTATACCAGAAGCGAAATTGTTTGGGCAGATCGCGGGCAAGTCCTTGTGGGGGTGTGCTCCGTGCTGTCCTCATCTTGGCTGGGTTGGCTTCACGCTTCGGCTGAACGTCAGGCCGTGGCGCGCAATGGCCGGAAAAACGCCCGCACATCCTGCACGAGCTGTTCCGGCTCTTCCGCATGCGCGAAGTGGCCACCCGCCGTCATCACCGTCCAGCGCTTGAGGTTGTAATACTGCTCGGCCCAGCGTTTTGGCGGGATCAAGAGCTCCTTGGGAAAGACCGCGATCCCCGTGGGGGCTTCAATGACTGGCGTCCGGGTGTGCGCGGGCGTCCAGGGACGATGCCGCGCCTCATAATAATAGCGCACGGAGGTCACAAAACTCTCCGTGACCCAGTAGATCATCAGCGTAGTCAGCAAGTCGTCCTTGGAAAAGCGGTTCTCCACATTGCCTCCACAGTCGCTCCAGTTGCGACGCCGCTCGGTAATCCACGCCGCCAGCGCCACCGGTGAATCGTGCATCCCGTATGCCAGGGTTTGCGGGTCCGCCGTTTGCACCGCGAGGTGACTAGAGATGGTCGGGGCGGCTTCTTGCATGCGCGCATACCACTGCTTCTCATCAGGCCCATAGTCACTCTCCGCCGGCAGCGATCTTTTGGTGATGAAGTCCAACGCGACCGCGAGATTGAGATGGATACCAATCAGCGCCTGTGGGTACTTATGCCCTAATTGGGAAGTCACTAACGCGCCCCAATCGCCCCCTTGCGCGGCGAATTTCTTGTACCCCAGCACCTCTTGCATCAGCGTCACCCAC
The DNA here is from genome assembly GCA_013140885.1 of Deltaproteobacteria bacterium. GTDB lineage: Bacteria > Desulfobacterota > Binatia > Bin18 > Bin18 > JABFSC01. Next base: position 14,215 of record JABFSC010000581.1, read on the forward strand.
AGGTCAGCGGTGCGCCAGAAGTTGATACCTGGAGTCGTCAACGGAGTGGAAAAGCCGTAGCCAGGCAACGACGGCACCACCACATCAAACGCATCAGCGGGATCACCACCAAACGCCGCCGGGTCGGCGAGCGGGCGAATCACTTTGCGCAAATCCCAAAACGTCCACGGCCAGCCATGCGTCAGAATCAGCGGGGTGGGGTTCGGCCCTTTACCGGGCTCGTGAATGAAATGAATGGGAATGCCTTCGATCGTGACTTTGTAATTGGCAAAGGTATTCATCTCTTGTTCGTGGGTGCGCCAGTTGTAGCCATCGCGCCAGTAGGCCACTAACTCTTTCAAGTAGGCGGCATTGGCACCGTACCGCCAATCGTCATTGGCAAAATCATTTGGCCAACGCACGCGCGCGAGGCGGTCACGGAGGTCGGTGAGAGTAGATTCGGGAATAGCGATAGTGAACGGAGTTTTCTGCATATGCGGCTCCTTTCAGCGGATGTCCGGGCGGAGTGTAGCGCGGGAAAGCGCGCGACGGCAAGGCGTGAGTTGGAGAACGTGGCGAGAACACCACTTTTCGCTTTCACTTATTCGGTTGTCGATTGCCGAGCTGGTCACTCGTACCGCCCCCTCGCTCTTAAGTTGAGAGACATTCCGCCGATGCTTTTCTCGACGTTGACCTTCTATGAGGATTCCTGATGTCGAACACGGGGCCAGCGAATTTTTTGGCTGTCGAACTCTGTACCTACCAGTCACTAGCGAGTGGCGGGGAATGTCTTGCTCAATTTATTG
>JABFSC010000572.1 GCA_013140885.1 Deltaproteobacteria bacterium
CTCATCTTTTGGTGGTCATAAGGTGATTTCTGGAAAAGATTATCCCATGTAGCCCGGATGGAGCGGAGCGGAATCCGGGGGGTCCTGCGCGGAACCTGGATTCCGCTTCGCTTCATCCAGGCTACCCAGAAACGGGATATTTTTTGAGAAATCACCTAAGTTCCCCCGCTACAATTCTCCTGCTCCCATGCTTCAACAACGACATCTCGTAGCTTGGCTCTCCTGGCGCTGGACCGTCGCCGCCGTCATGCTCTGCGCTTTCCTCATAGGTGCCTATATGGCTCACGTTCCCGAATCGCCACTGCCTTCCTCCTCACACGCCAAAGTCATTGTCCTCGGTATTGATGGCATGGACCCGACGCTGCTCGACCAATACCTCGCCAAAGGCAGCATGCCGCATTTCGCGCGGTTACGCGCCCAAGGCGTGTACACCCGCCTCCGCACCACGACGCCGCCCGAATCCCCAGTGGCCTGGTCCACCTTCGCCACCGGCTGCAATCCCGGCAAACATGGCTTGTTCGATTTCGTCACCCGCGTGCCTGGCACCTATATGCCCGACTTAGCCCTGACCAAGATCGAAGGCAGCCGCTACCTCGCCCAACGACAGGGCGATCCATTTTGGTCGCTCACCTCCGCCGACCATCTCCCCACCGTCGTCGTCCGCTGCCCGATCACCTTTCCCCCGGACAAAGTCCACGGTCGCATGTTGTCCGGCATGGGCGTGCCCGACCTCAGAGGCAGCCAAGGCACGTTTCTCTATTGGACCACCGCCCCCGTGCCGAACCCGCTTGCCATGGGTGGCCGCGTCATTCACGTGGACAACACCAGCGGGACTCTGAACACGGTTCTCCAAGGGCCAACGCTAGGCAGCGGCGACCAACGCAAAGACCTCACCGTGCCACTCGCCATCACGCGCGACCTCGCCCAGCACACCGCGACCCTCACCGTGCAAAAACAGACCTTTACGCTCAAGGAGCGCGAATGGAGTCCGTGGTTTCACGTCAAGTTCAAGACCGGATTTTTTCAGAGCATGTCAGCGGTCGGACGGTTCTATCTGACCAGCATCACGCCTGAACTGGAGTTGTACGGCTCGCCGCTGAACTTTGACCCGGAGAATCCGCCGTACCCCATTTCGTACCCGGAACGCTACGCCAAGGATTTGGCGCGGGACATTGGCACCTATCACACCCAAGGCATGCCTGAAGACACTTGGGCATTGAACGAAGGACGCCTCGACGACGACGCCTTTCTCCAACAATGTCAACATATCCACCAGGAGCGCGAAGCCATGCTCTGGCATGAACTCGCTCGCTACACTAGCGGCGTGTTCGTGACGGTGTTCGACACGGTTGATCGTATTCAGCACATGTTCTGGCGGGCCATTGACCCCACGCATCCGCTCTACACCCCAGAGGTGGCTCAGCGCTATGGCCAGGTCATTGAGCAATGGTACCAGCGTATGGACGGCATCGTCGGCCAAGTGCTCGATAAGATCGACCGCGACACGACGCTGATTGTCCTCTCGGATCACGGGTTCGCGTCCTTTCGTCGCGCTGTTCATCTCAACAGTTGGCTCCGTGAGCAGGGACTGCTCACCTTACAAGAGAACCGGAGCGAAGGGCGCGGCTACGGGCAGGACATCGACTGGTCGCGCACGCAAGCGTATGCCCTGGGGATCGGCGGGATGTATCTGAATCTGCGTGGCCGCGAGCCGCAGGGGATCGTCGAGCCGGGAGCGGCGGCACAGAACCTTTTGCACGATCTCAGCGCGCGGCTCCTCACGTTTCAGGACGACAAGACCGGGCAGCCCGTGATTCGTCGCGTCTTGGACCGCGAGGCCATTTACCACGGGGCCGAGGCCGCGCACGCTCCTGACCTCTTTCTGGGATTCCATGATGGATATCGCGCCTCGTGGCAAACCGCAGTCGGCGGCGTGCCCCGCGTTTTAATTGAAGATAACACCAAGAAATGGAGCGGCGACCATATTGTCGATCCGGACTTGGTGCCGGGCGTGCTGCTCGTCAATCGACCGTTGTCCCTGGACAATCCCGCGCTTGAAGATATCGCGCCCACCATCCTCAAACAGCTTGGGACCCACATTCCGACGGACATGGACGGACACTCACTATGGTAAGGCAAGAAAAACACAAAACACTTGGACAACGCTTGATGGCGTGGCTATGCGACCCACCGCGCTGGCAACGAAGGAAACCAGCTCCACTTCCCGCTTCGCCCTCTCCCCCTCTGACGGCCGGCACGGTCAACGAGGACGAGATTCGCAAACGGTTGGAGGGGTTGGGATATATCGAGTAGGGGCGAATGATTCTTCGCCCCTACTCATCGTCAGGAGTGTACGACATGCCTACAACCAAAATATGCTTTGACACACTTCACGCGCATTTGGTAGTCTGACTCGGCCCTGTTTTTCATTCTCGAAAGGAGAGTTCGATGAACACCCCAGGAATCACCGCGAAAACCTCGCATCTCCCACTCGGAATCCCCCGACGGGCACTCGCTGCGGTCACGCTGCTCAGCGTATTGCTCTTCGGTCTCGTCCGCATCGCCTGGGCGGAGCCCACCCTCACGGGCGATACCTACATCTCGACCACGCGGCCCGCGAATCCGTTCGGCCTTGCCACCACCTTATCGGTCGCGACGGGCAATACCACCTATCTCCAGTTCAACCTCCCCTTGGGACTCCCAGCCGGGATTACCGGCACGGACGTGGCCAAGGCCACCTTGAAGCTGTACGCCACTAGCGTGGTGACTGGTGGGACGATGACCCTGCGGCAGTTGCCGAGTTTCTGGAATGAAGGGACGATGACCAACCAAACGGCGCTGGTCTTGGGCGCGCAGGTGGGGAGCAAGCCGATTGTATTGGCTGACCGAGGGAAGTGGGTGGTGATTGATGTGACCGCGTTGGTGCAGACATGGTTGACCACGCCGGGCACGAACCCGAGTAGCCTGGCGCTGGTGAGCACGCTGGGGTTAAACGTGGTCTTTGACAGTAAAGAGAACGCGATCACGAGTCACGAGCCGGTGTTGGAGATCAATCTGCGGGGGCCAGCGGGAGCGCGAGGAGCCACCGGAGCGACGGGAGTAACAGGCGCGCGAGGGGCGACCGGTAGCATCGGATCGACAGGCGCGCGAGGGGCCACGGGCAGCACGGGAGCTAATGGCAGCACGGGAGCCACGGGCTCAGCTGGGGCCAATGGGGTAACGGGCGCCACGGGGAGCACGGGAGCCACGGGGGTAAATGGCGCGACGGGCGCGACGGGCGCGACCGGGACGGCAGGGACGACGGGAGCCACAGGTGTGACTGGAGCTACAGGGCTGACGTTCCGAGGGGCCTGGAGTAATATCACAACCTATGCTGCGACCGATACGGTCAGTTTCGGGGGCAGCAGTTACATTTCGCTGCAAAACAATAATCTCAACCAGCCTCCTGGCGGCAGTCCGTTGTTCTGGAGTCTTTTGGCCCAGGGGGGAGCCACCGGCGCGACCGGTACAACTGGAGCCACCGGGGCGACCGGCGTGGGTACGACCGGGGCGACCGGCGCCACAGGAGCAGCCGGGGCAAATGGCGCAACTGGCGTCACAGGAACAGCCGGAGCAAATGGTGCCACCGGAGCCACAGGAACAGCCGGGACAAATGGCGCCACGGGAGCCACCGGAGCCACGGGAGCCACGGGAGCCACCGGGGCCGGCGGTGCGGGAACATTTCTCGCGGGTTTCCTTAACCCAGCCCAAGCCTCTTGGTACACGACTGTCTCCGGAGACTCGGTTGCATTCACTAACGGCCCCGAATGGGCTGGAGGGGCGATGCCTTTCGCTTGCACCTTTACCAGACTGTATATGACCGCACGTCATATTAGTACGGCCGGTAGTGACACCATCACTGTGACTCTCGTGAAGAACGGGGTGGATGAGCTGGCGCTCACGTGTTCCCTTACCTCGACGACCATCGGTGCGACCACGACGTGCAACGATACGACTGGGACGGTGACGGTAGCCGCTGGAGATATGGTCGGCCTGCATTTTGCGCAGTCCAACACCGCTCCGTTTATTCGTATCGGAGTCGGGACCACGTGCCAGTAGCGGAGGGGAGCATCTGTATGCGCAAGGCTCTGGAAAAGAAGAGATGCGCATACGGACACTCTTCTTGAATTAAAAACCAGAGAGGAACAGGCGGATATCGCGGTAGAAAAGAAATGAGACTACGACTCACGAAAGGAGAGAATCTCTATGTCCGATCCGTTTATTGGAGAAATCATTATGTTTGGTGGCAACTTCGCCCCGCGAGGCTGGGCCTTCTGTAATGGCCAGTTGCTGTCCATCGCGCAGAACACGGCGTTGTTTTCGATTTTGGGCACGACCTACGGTGGCGATGGACGGACCACGTTCGCGCTTCCCGATCTGCGAGGTCGGGTGCCGGTCCATGCCGGTAACAGCCAGGGGCCAGGGCTCCCTCCCGTTCAACTCGGAGAGATGGCTGGCTCGCCCTCCGTCACACTGACCGTAAGCCAGATGCCGATGCACAATCACTTGGTGGTGGCAAGTCAAACTGCCACGACCACTGACCCAAATGGGGGTGTCCCTGGCAATGATGCGCGAGGAACTCCCATCTACGCCGCGCAACCGGATGGGACCC
>JABFSC010000456.1 GCA_013140885.1 Deltaproteobacteria bacterium
CCCTCTCCACAGATTCGCGCGCTGGCGCGGTTAAGCATGAGCGGACAGGTCAACGCCGTGCAGTTTGAGCTTGGGGTGGGATTGCGCTGGCCAGGAGCGGAACGCGAACGCTTTGTGACGGTGTTCAGCCACACTCTTGGACAGACAGAGCAGGAACAATCAGCCCAGCCGTGGGAGTTTTCCACTATCACCATTGGCGCACCACAGTCCGATCAAAACGGGCAGCACAAGAGCGCGCCTCTTCCTTTACGGCATCCGACGGAGCCAGTCCGGTTCGGGCTCCATTTCCATGATCCAGTGAGTGGCCTTGGGTTAATGGGTGGCATCGAATGTCTCCCCACGGAACCCACGTGTTCGGGGCGGCTGCTCTTATTCTTGGGAGGCACCGAAATGGTGCTGTTCACGGGTGAGGCGGAGACAGGGCCGGATCCCCACGCAATCCGCGTTGGTGGTCTCCACTGGCAAACCCGTCCTGATGGCTTTGCCATTTCGTATCATGGCACCATCATGCGGTTCGCTCATCCAGAAGCGTTTGTCCGGCTCGAAGAAGGACTCGCGGCCTCGTGGACTGAACCAGCGACCATTGCACTCACGCTGACGCTTCCGTCGCCACTGCCGTCTCCAGCCGTGCCGCTGTTTCTTTCCCATTTGCACGGTGAAGTCGTGCTGCGTGACCGTCATTATCCCGTTGATGCGTGGGGGTTTCTGGATTCCTTGAAGTCCGAGGAAACGGGCCGCTTGCTGCCACGCCGCTTGCTCTCCCTGCCGTTTGGACCCGATCTGGGCATCTTTTTATATTGGGTTGAAACCCTCGACGGCCCACGCTCCTCCGGGATCGTGTACCACGACGGCGTCCCTCATACCCTTGGCCCAGAGGATTGGGAGCTCGTGTACTCCTTTCACCAAGGTCGACCGACCGCGTTTCAATTATCGCTCTCGTCACCAACCGCGTCACGGCTCGATTGTCACGGAGAAACGATGGTCGCGATTCCCATTGTTCGCCACGCGACGGAAGGCAGTGCGCTCGCGGTGACCTTCGGCCTCTCGCGTACACTATGGCAAGGGCGCGAGGCGCGCGGCGTGTACGAAATTTCCGAACGGCGCAAGGATTAGGCCGCGGTCGAGACCATCCGAGCGGTCTCACCTTGCGAAGCCGTATCCGTGGCCGAAGCGGCGACTGGTTGTTCGGCGTGAGTGGATGTTCCGCGATGCCGAGGAAGACGAAGCGTAAAGGTGGTTCCCTGTCCGAGAGTTGAGGTGACCGAGATTGTTCCCTCAAAGAAGCTCGCGATGATGTCGCGTGAAATCGAGAGACCGAGACCCGTCCCTTCTCCCACGGGTTTCGTGGAAAAGAGTTCGTCAAAAATTCGCTCAAGATGCTCTGGGGCGATTCCACAACCTCGGTCGCTGACAGCGATTTCCAGGATGTCGTCAAGGGCAGTTACTTCGATGTGGATCTCCCCACCGTTTTTCCCGGCGGCTTTATAGGAATCAATCGCATTGGCGACGAGATTGGTGAGCACCTGTCCGAATTTGCCAGGATCGCCATACAAACTCGGGGTTGTTTCCGTACAGGTGACGGAGAGCGTGCTCTGTGAGAGCCGGAGGCGATTCGCTAGCAGCGAACGGGTCTCTTCGACCGTTTGTAGGATGGAGAACTCCACTTGCTGGTTGCGTTGCAGGTCGCGGGTGTGGGCTTTCAGGCTGCGAATATGCGAGGAGGCTTTCTCGACCCACTGTCGCGTCGATTGCACGAGTTGCACCATCTCGGTAGCGATTTCCTGATGATCGTGTCCTGTCACGGCCGGGTCGTCAATCGATTGTTGATATTCATCAACGAGGCTCTGTAAAAGCGAGAGTGCGTTCATTGATGCCCCTAACGGGGTGTTCATTTCGTGGGCAATACCGGCGGTCAGGCGACCGAGCGCCGCCATTTTTTCCGAACGCACGAGACTCTCTTGGCTCCGTTGCAGTTCTCGGTACGTCTGTTCGAGTTGAGCAAACGAGTCTTGGAGTTCGCTGTTCGTCTCCGCTAAGGCCAACGTGCGCTCCTCGACCTTTCGTTCCAAGCTAAAATTGAGTTCGTGGATCTCTTCGTACGCGAGGGCATTGCCGATAGAAAGTGCACTTTGGTTGGCCAGGGTATGGAGAAAATCGCGATCCTCGGAAGAGAAAAATCGCCCAGACTCCTTTTTCCCCAAAGCGAAGAATCCGAGCAGCTCGCCTTTCAACAGTAAAGGGACAACAAGTTGGGCCCCTAAACGTAGGAACCCCTGACGAATCATCGCGTCTGTTTCATTGGGATCACTGAGGTCTTCGAAATCATACACTGAGAAGGCGCGACCGTCCTGTTGCTGGAGGCGGTGCAGGAACGCGTGATCATCGGTCAGATGGCGCCGCTCCGGATCTCTCATTGAATAGATAGCGCGATAGCGAAGGCTTCCGGGGTCTCGCAAAAAGATACTCCCCTGCTGAACCCCCATCGTTTCACTGAGGGTATTCCATATCAACAAGAAAATCTCCTCACGCCGCAAGGTTGAGGCAAGGGATCTGCTGATGGCTTCCAGCACTTTTTTGGGGTCATAGCGCAAGCGAAAGAAGAGGCGATCGACAATCTTTTGGACATGTTCCTTCAAGGGGTTCAACAACAGCACCACAGCCACGGTGAAGAAGAGAGAGGACGTTGAGGCATGGGAAGACTGAGAAGACTGAAGGAAGACATTGAGGAGGGTAACGAATAGCGCATAGCCAAGCGTCAATGTGGCGGTGAGCGTGAGGTAGTAGGCTCCACGCTTGATCAACGCATCGATCTCGAAAAGGTCATGTTTGACGATCGCGTAGCCGAGACTTAACGGAAAAAGGAAGATCGTGAACACTGCGTAATTGACCGCCAGTTCTCCGCCCGTTAGCCCTGACGCGATGGTGAGGATGGTGGGAATGGCGAACGCCCCAAGAAACCCCAGAAAGATCACCAAGACCCGCTGCCGGACCAACGGGGACACGGTAACGCAATACTCCCAGAGCATTCTGCCCATGAACGGCAGGGTGGAAAGTCCGGCATAGGTCTCGCACAGGCTGTGGACCGTTGAGTACAGCGCCGGTTGATACAGCACGTTTTCGTAGACGAATCCCAAAAGCGCGGACACCCCGTATGGCGCGGCCAGCGCGACCGCTCGTAAGCGGCGCAGTCGATCGGTGGGAAACACCAGGGCGAGATGAAGAAAGCCCGCACCGATGAAAGCTTCGCAGAGAATGTGCACCCGAAAAAACCAGTGTGGACCATACAGGTCCATCGCGGTCAGAAAGAAAAGACCGAGCACGGTACTCAGACTGAGTAAGGCGGTACTTGCCGCCGCGCGTGGTTTGAGAAACCACACGATCAAGCCAATGGCGGAGATCGCGAGACCGGTGAATAAATAGGCCCCAAAGAGAAGAATGTAATCCTGGACCGTGAAGCGTTGCGAGGGGAGCATTACGCTGGAAATGGTCCCATCTTTTTCCGTGGCATACGTATGTAACGTCTGTGCAGGGAGACGAGAAACCGTTGCGTAGATCGTTCGTGAATTCTCGACCGGGACACCATCGACTGTGGTAATCACATGTTGATAGAGCGTTTGTTGAGTGGAGATGGGCCAGTGGGGCAAACTGACCGATGCCACGACGTTATTCGCCAGGACGAAAAATCCCGGGAAGACGGTGTTGACCCAGCGGGTACTTGTCACACCGGCGGTGAGGGCAAGTCCCGCGACGAGCAAAGCGATGCAGAGGACGGTCCAGCTCTGTTTCTGGGTGCGCTGAGGGGAACTCATGGGAATTGTCCTATATCGACGGGTTTTCGTACGACGAGAACAAGACAGATTGATGCGACCCCGATACACAGCCACGAAAACCACTCACCGTACCGTGCGTACACGGTGACTTCCTGACGAGGGAATACCGTGCCGCGCAGCACTCCTTCCGCGATGGTGGAGCGGAAAAGGAGGCGGCCAGTGGGTTCAATGATGCTCGAAACGCCGGCCGTCGCGGTACGGACAAGGGGACGGCGATTCTCGACCGCGCGAAAAATGGACATCACAAAATGCTGTTCGGTCGCCGCCGCGATGCCACCGAGCCAGGTGTCGTTGGAAATGTTCACCAACACGTGCGCACCTCCCTGAATGAGTTGACGTGCGACAGAAGGAAATGCGGCTTCATAGCAGATCATCATACCCAAAGATCCTTTGGGAAGCGAAAAAACGGCGGACCGAGCACCCGGCGTAAACTCACTCGGATTTACGTCATTATGCGTCACGACCCCTGGGAGATGAAAGGGCCGGTACTCAGCAAAGGGGACCAGCCGTTTCTTGTCATACACGTCAATACGCCCCCCGGTTGGAGCAAAGAGGTACGCGGAATTGTAGTACCGCATGCCGGTCTCGTCCTCTTCCTGCCGAGGTGCTCCCACAAGCAAGGCACTGTTGGTCTGCTGGGCAAACTGCCCCAGTTGCAATTGCAGGAGTGGCTCGCGATCAAGATAGAAGTTGACCGCGAATTCGGGCCAAACGACCAAGTCGGGCGAGGTGCCAGCAATCCCCCTGCTTGTGACGGAAGCATAGCGCAACAACGTACTGGCATAATACGCGGGCTGCCAGCGTTGCGTGGAGGGAATGTTGCCAAGCACTAACGCCACCTGTAAAGGCGCCTCGTCCGGTGGAGCGGCGTAGCGCTGGAGCTGGATTGTTCCGTAAATCAGAGTTGCCGCGAGACTAGCGGCGAATAGGCCAAGCGCGGGCCAAGGAAACGTCGCCATTGCGGATTTCGGAATGCGGATTTCGGAATGCGGATTTCGGAGTTTCAAGTTTCGAGTTTCGAGTTTCAAGTTCCCTTTTGATTTTTGATTTTTGATTTTTGCCTTTTGCCTTTTGGCTTGCCGCCAGTTCCACAGCTCCGCCACGACGTAATTGCCCAAGGCAAGAAGAAAAGAGACGCCATACACGCTCGTCGCGTCAGCAATCTGAATGAGAGCAAGGTGCTCGTATTGGGTGTATCCAAGAATCCCCCACGAGACGCCGAAGGCAGGATTTGCGCGGAGGACTTCGCCACTAACCCACAGCGTTGGGATGCCGAGAGCGCACAGCCACGGATTTCCCCGCCGGAGCACAAGGGAGGAGAAGAGTGCGATGATCCCGGTGGGAAGGCCGGCAAAAAATGCGTAGTTGCCAAACATGAACAGCAAATTCAGTGGAAAGCCGAGCGCAAAATCCTTCGTCACGGTAAAATAGAGCCAATAGGTGACGCCGATACACCAGCAAAGGGCATACAGAAATCCCGCGAGAAACGCCGAGCGGGGAGCACTTGTACGGAGGAAAAGAAAAAGCGGAACGAGGGCAATCCAGGCGGCGATGGGTTGCTCGTAGGGTGGGAACGCAACGGTATACACACAGGCGCCAAGGACGAGAGAACCCCACTTCCAGAGCGCCTTCCAGTCGATCGGCACGGCAGCTTCTTCCCGCATCGCGCTAAAACGGTAGTGCGGGTTGGGAGCGCGAAAATGAAGGAACGGCGACAGTGTTGCTTGGTGAACTCAGCGCGGAAACGGAGGAAGACACCTCGCTCCCACGCACCTCTTCCGCTGAGATGCGTAACAAGAGCGTGAACGTGCTTCCGGCTCCCACCGCACTTTCGACCGTAAGGTCGCCATCCATCATCCGCGCGAGCTTGCGTGCCAAAGTGAGCCCGATGCCGATTCCAGCTTCGACCGTGCTTCTTGAAGGGGAGGTCGTATTCGGGATTTGTTGAAACGTTTCGAAGATCGTCTCACGGGACTCTGGTGCGATCCCAATTCCGGTATCCGAGACGCGAATACACACCCCATTATCAACGGGAGAGGCAACCGCCCGTAACCGAATCTCTCCTTGGTCGGTAAACTTCGCGGCGTTGGTCAGCAAATTTTGTAAAATAATACACAGCTTATCCCTATCCGCCCATACGAGTGGGAGCTGGGGGGGCACGTCCCAGACGAAGGAGACTGGTTTGTGCCGTAAAAGGAACTCCGTTGATTCCTGAAATTCCTTCTGGAGTTCCGCGAGCGAAAATGGACGAGGGGAGACCCGCATCGCTTCGGCGTTGAGCTTGACGAAGTTCAGGAAATTGGTGGTGAGTCCCCAGAGTGCGCGGCTATGGCGCTGGATTGTCTCGACCGATTGGCGCGAGTGGAGGGGAAGCCCTGGATTTCCCTTTTCGACAAGGAGCACGTCACTGTAGCCTAAGATAAGGTGGAGACGTGAACGCATTTCGTGAGAGACGTTGGCGAGAAACTCCTGTTTCACCAAGGTTTCGGCTTTCAGTTGCTCGACCGCGCGCACCTGCAACAGGTGCGCGGCGGCTTTTCGTGTCGCTTCCACCCACAGGAGCAAATGCTCGGGACCATCGGTCTTACTGTGATACCCTTGAATATCGAGTTCTCGCAGCGTCGCGAGTGCGGGTTTTTCTCCTGAATAGCCAGTCTGGAGCAAGATCTGCACATCGGAGTCGAACTGGCGAATCACGCGCACGACATCCTCGCCTGTCATCCCCGGCATAAAGTAGTCGACAATAACGAGGTGGATCTTCTCTCGCCGAAACAGCGTCAATCCTTCTTCTCCGCTGAGAGCGGTGAGAACCTGATGCCCTTCCCGTTCGAGTAACAGCCGCACGGAAGTGAGGATCTCTTCTTGATCGTCAATGACGAGAATGGTGTGCCCCGAGGGTTGGGCCGTCGTGCGTTTTCGTGCCATGATGTCCTGTTCCTTATTTTGAGTGACGATCACTTCATGTTATCGGGCGACCACGAAAAAACTTTATTGAGGGGGACTTGTCTTGTGGGAGCAATGGGTGCTTGAGCAAGAGTCATCGGGGGCCGTGTCCGCTTGTCGAGAGCACTGAGCCGGGGACATAATGAAAAGAAATCCTGACGGCAAATGAAGAGCGTCGCTTGTATCAGCAGCGGATCGGCTGATTGGCGAACAGCTCGGTCGAGGCCGTCCTGAGCAATCGAGGCGAAGGGCTGTGGTCTGACCGAACTGGCGGCCACCTGTTGAGTGGTGGCGCGCGCGGCGTGGGAATCCGGACGGTCGATACCCAAGGAGAAAACGACGAAAGCGAGGCCGGAAAGCGAATACACGCTCCGGCGCAGCAGCATTTCGATGCGCAGCAGGTCCTCCGTCACTAAGACGTACCCAATGCTCAAAGGAAACACAAAGAGCGTAAAAGCGGCATAATTCACGGAAAATCGACTCCCGTTGAACCCTGCCAAGAGCATGAGAATAGCGGGAAAACCAAAGCCGGTCAGCGAACCCAGCACGACGACGCGAATCTTCTGGCGGATTTCGACCGAGGCCGTGCTCCAGTAGTCCCACACCATCTTGCCGAGCAACCCGACGCCGGCGATACCCGCATACTGAGTGCACAGCGTGTGAATCAGCGTATACACCTGGGGTCGGTACAGGAAGCCTTCGTATCCGAGCCCCAAGAGGCCAGCAATCACGTAGGGGAGAGCGAGAAACACGGAACGCGCCCGGCGGAGCCGCTCCAGCGGAAACACCAGCGCAAGATGCACCAATGCGGCGGGAAAGGCTGCTTCGGTCAGGATATGGAGGCGAAAAAACCAGTGCGGTGCGTAGAGGTCGGCCGCGGTGATGAGAAAGAGTCCCATACTCACGCCGAGACTGAGGAGCGCCAGGGTCATCGGAGAAGTAGGGCTCCAATACCACGCGACAATCCCGATAAGAACCAGGGCGATCCCGTTGATGAAGTAGACGCCAAAAAGCAGGCTCCAATCGGTCATGGTAAAGCGGGCAGTGGAGACCGTGACTTCAGTGCGGTGTCCGTCCCGTGCGAGGGTATAGGTGACTGGTGTGCGAGCCGGCAATTGGCTGATCTGGGTGTAGAGGGCGGCTGTCGTGGTGACAGGCTGACCGTTCACCGCCACGACTTCGTGTTGGTAGTACCGCGGCTGCGCGGCAATGGGCCAGTGCGACAGGCTGATGGAGGCGATCACTCGATTGTCGAGCACGAAGAAACCGGGGAACGTCGAGTCGATCCACCGTGCACTATTGATCCCACAACCGAGGGTCAATCCGCCAGTTGCCAAGAGGAAGAAGAGGAGGAAGAGGCGACGGAAAGAAGATGGCACTGGAAACTCCTTTCCTAGTAAAGGGGGTGGTTCAGCAAAACCGACTCCGAGTTTGTTGTCAGGCTATCCACCACTCGGTGCGCGGGTAGTAAATGCCTATTGCCAGTAAGGGTGTCGAGAGGTTTCACATGTTTCTCCGAGGCAATATGGACACGACCTGGTTGCCTCTGCATGGTTCCTGACACCTGGCGGCTCGGCGACCCTATCGAGGGAGCCCCTCGACGTAGGCCCGTAGCTTTGCGTCCCACACTTTCGCGTGGTTTGCCCTTTTCAGGTCCGTCTTGTCGTTAACCGATACGTCTGTTCCTTCTTGTTGCGAGCGATGGATCGCTCACGGTTGATCAGAGGACACGGCAGCCCTTTCAGGCTACCGCGACCGTTTACTGGCCGCGCAAGGCGATGTCGTAGTACACGGTGGAAGTATTGTAGAGGGTCGTGCTCTGCCCGACGAAGGCGCCGTAGATCTCGCTCCAGCCCGTCAGTGCAACCGGAGAGAGAGGAGCATACAAGAGCCCGTAGAACCGGCCTGAGTCGCTCAGTGAGACAGCGGAGCTATTGGCGACGTAGACCGCGAACAGCTCGGGGTCAGGATTCGTCATCGTCACGGACCCCGATCCGGAGATTTGGATCGGGCCGGTGACATACAGGGTGACGGGTCCATTGCTGTTATTAATGACTAAGCCACTGCCACTCCCAATCGTGATCTCTGAGACCCGATAACTTCCGGCACTCAGCGTCTGCGTCGCCCCATTGGTGAGCGAGATGGCTCCAAGGTCGGTGAGGCCGTTCGGGATCGCAACAGAGAGGAAAGAGGTTGCTTTGGACGTTTTTGTTGTCGTCCCGGTAATCGTGCCTTTGTTATCGACACTTGCCGCGGTGGCATTGCCACGAATGAGCGTAAGTGACTGCAGCGAAAGTGCACCGTTGGTCAGCACATCCCCTTGATTGCTCGTGGAGGAGGTGAAGTTCCAGTCCGTGGAGCGAAAACTTGAGGTCGCGGCAGAGTTCTTCAGATCAACAGCAGTGAGGCCGACGAGGCCGTTATCGAAAAGGGTGGCCAGCTTGAGGCTGAGAGTAAACTGCGGTGTCGCCCCTGGACTTGGCACTGCTCCGTTGACCGTGCCCGCAATGGCGAGGATGAGATGGTCATGATCCACGTGCCGCGTACCGTCCAGGTGCCAGTTGCCGTCGGCCGGGTCAGTGGCATGCGGCAGATTCTCCGCATGTTGGAGGAAATACGTATTAAACTCGTGGCGGGAATAGTTTAACAAATCGCTGTTCGCCGAGGTGAAAGAGGTGATAGAGGCCAGCCCCGGAATGGGCTCGTTGAGCAACTGCATGAGAAAGCCCTGCGTGTTGTAGAACATGGCGTCAGCGGTGGTGAACCGTAACGGATAGCCAAAGGCCTGGGCACGGAAGGTGCGGGGATTCACAACGCCGGTGACATCCACACTCATATAGACCACCCCATTGCGGCCAACCGCTGCTTTGTAATTGTTGTACGAGAATGTACCCGGCTGACTGCCCATAGCAATAGGCAAAGGCGCGACCGTAAACAAGGTGTCGGGAATCGACAGAAGGATAGCGTTCTGGCCTGTTCTTTTGACGGTGATACCAACAGGACCGAGGGGCAGGGAGCTTGGCACGTTTACAATGAGTTGGGTCTTAGAGACCCCATCAGCCAGATCCCGCTTGGTAACAGCGGGTACGGAAGAGACTGTGGTGACTGTGCCGCTCATGGCGGTAAAGGTGATGTTATAGAGGTTCCCGGTCGTGATCCCGGAGCCGAACATCGTCACCGGCATGTTGCCGTAGGTAACGTTGGGCCGGACCGAGGCTGGCGACGGTGGTGGTTTGTCACAGCCGCACCCAGCTTCTGCGGATTTCCCTGGTCCCAGCAGGAGGGCCATCGCAAGGGCCGAGATACTGGCGAGGGCACGGAAGGATAAGTGTTCGCGGGTCATGAGTTGCTCCTTAACCTATTAGTTTACTAACGTTGTTGACGACAAATGAGGTGTCGGTTCCGACACGTACAATTCTTTGTTTTACTCGCCACGCAAGGCGGTGTCGTAATGCACGCGCGAACCGCCGCTGAGTTTCATCTGTTTCCCGATAAAGGAGCCGGAAAACTCTCCACCACCAGACAGCGTCACGACAGATTGCGGAGCATAAACCACACCGGCAAAGGTTCCCTCTTTCGAGATGGACACCGATTTAGTGCTTGCTACATAGATCGCGAATTTTTCCGGGTCCGGGTCGGCGACGATGATGCCGCCCACGCCTGACACCGACACAGATCCCGTCACATAGAAAGTGACCGGCCCCGCCGTGTTATTGATGAACAACTGACTATCTTTAACGGTGAGATCTCCAAGGCTATAGCTGCCGGTCGCTACCGTTTGCGTCTGTCCGCCGCTGAGGTTGATCGTCCCGAGATTAGGCAGGCCGTTAGGGAGGGCAACCGGAATGAACTGCACCGGTTGCGTCGCCGTGATCATAGCGCCGTTGACGTAGCTCGAACCGCTGAACCGAAACGATGCCGCCGTGGCGTCGCCGTTGACCGTTGCACTACCGGACAGGGCGAGTTCTCCATTGCTCAGCACGTGGCCCGCCAGCCCAAACTGGCCTGTGGAGGCATCGTAGCTATCCGTGCTGGAGGTACTGCTCATCACGATCGTGTCGAGTCCAACGAGACCATTGTGGAAAAAGCTTTCTGACGCCAAGGTCAGCGTAAACGCGGAGGAAGGGCCAGCGGCAGGCGTGGCACCGTTGACCTTGCCCGCGATGGCCAGGATCAAATGATCATGATCGATATGGCGTGAGCCGTCTTGGTGCCAGTTGCCGTCGGTGGCATCGACACTGTGTGGCAGATGCTCGGCATGTTGCAACAGATAGGTGTTAAATTCATGCCGGGCGTACTGGGCAATATCACTATCTGAGGTTGTCCCGGAGTTGATGGAGAACAACCCTGGGATTGGGGCATTGGCCAACTGCATCAGGAAGCCCTGGGTGTTGTAGAAGACCGTATTGTCCTTGGTGAAGCGCAACGGCCAGCCCAGCGCCTGGGCCTTAAAGGTACGCGCCATCGAGATGCCGGTAATATCGAGGCTCATGTAGGTGCGACCATCACGCCCGACTGCCGCCTGATAGTTTTGATAGCTGTAGGAGCCGACCTGATTGGGTACGACAATCGGTTGGGGGGCAAGCGTAAACGAGGTGTCAGGGATCGACAGCAAAGGCGCGGTCTGTCCCGACTGCGTGACGGTGATCCCCACGGGCCCCAGCGGTAAACTCGCGGGGACCGGCACGCTGAGCTGCTTCTTATAGACAGCATCGGCGAGGTCCCGCTTGTTCACGGCGGTGGCGGAAACGGACGCAGTGGTGCCGTTCATCGCGGTGAATTTGACGGTATACGAGCCACCGTTGACGAGACTGGCATGAAACAAGTTGACCTTCTGCCCGCCATAGGCGGCGTTGGGCCGTATGGCAGCGGGCGCAGGTGGCGGTTTCGTACAGCCACAGCCAGCTTCGGCGGCTTTCCCCAGTCCTAGCAGGAGGGCTATCGCAAGGGCAGAGATACTGGCGAGGGCACGGAAGGATAAGTGTTCGCGGGTCATGAGTTGCTCCTTAACCTATTAGGTTACTAACGTTGTTGACGACAAATGAGGTGTCGGTTCCGACACTGACAATTCTTTGCTTTACTCGCCACGCAAGGCGGTGTCGTAATGCACCTGGGCACCGTTGTTCAGGGTGACGCTCTTGCCGACAAAGGCGCCGTTGAATTGACCACCGTTGGTGAAATTGATCAGCGACTGTGGTCCGTAGACCACGCCGTAGAAAGTGCCAGCGTTGGTGAGCGTCACATCACCACCGTTCACCATGTAGAGCGCAAAGTTCTCCGGATTCGTGTCGGTGGTTGTAATCCGCGCACTGTTTGTCGTTGTCACGTTCTGAGTGACGTACAGCGTCACGGGTCCGTTCGCGTTGTCGATAATCAGGCGAGCGTCATTGCTGAGATCGATCTTGCCGACCTTGTAGCTGGCGGGACCGACGAGGGTGTAGGTTTTGCTATTGGTACGTACGATATTGCCCAGATTCTGGAGTTCTTTGGGTACGGAAATCGGCATGAAGTCGAGGGCTTGAGAAGTCGTTGTTTTGGTCCCGGTGATGACAGCGCCGTTGGTGACACTGAAGGAGGCGGCGGTTGCGTCGCCATTGACGAATGCAGCATTGGTCAGGTTGATCGAGCCATTACTGCGGAGATCACCATCCGTTCCAGACAGGTTGGTAATAGAGTTGTAACTGTCTGTTGTGGCGGCATTGCTCATGTTGATAGAGGACGCACCGACGAGTCCATGATGGAAGAGCGAGAAAGTCTTGAACACCAGCTCGAAGGCAGGTGTCGCCCCAGGGACAGGCCCGTTCCCGTTCATTTTCCCGGTAATGGCTAACACCAGATGGTCGTGGTCAATATGACGGGAGCCGTCCAGGTGCCAGTTCGCATCGGTGGGATCCATGCTGTGAGCCTGTCTTTCGTCGTGTTCCAGATAGAAGGTGGTAAACTCATGCCGGGAGTAGTGGAGCGTGTCACTGTCATTGCCGGAAGAGGACACGGTGGAACCCAGGCCGGGCATGTTCTGATTCAGCAACTGCATCAGAAAACCTTGGGTATTGTAGAAAACGATGTCATCGCTGCTGAAACGCAACGGATACCCTTTCGCCTGACCCTGAAACACCATCGGAAGAGTGACCGAGTTGAGATTGAGGCTGAGGTAGACAACACCAGCCCGGCTGACGGCGAACTGGAAGTTTTGGTAGTGAAACTCACCCACCTGAGCAGGGACAGAGATGGGTTGAGGAGCAACCGTGAATGAGGTGTCGGGAATCGAGAGGAGAATGACGGTCTGACCTGCCCGCTTGACGGTGATGCCCACCGGACCAAGGGGCAGAGAGCTGGGGACAGTCACAATCAGTTGGGCCTTATAGACCCCATCGGCGAGATCACGCTTGGAAACAGCCGCTACGGAAGAAACCGTGGTGGCCGTGCCGTTCATGGCGGTAAAGGTGACGGTATAAAGTTGCCCGGTCGTGATCCCGGAGCCGAACATCGTCACCGGCATGCCGCCATAGGTGGCGTTAGGCCGGACCGAGGCTGGCGCCGGTGGTGGTTTTTCACACCCACAACCAGCTACGGCTAAAGTGGGGAGGGAGAAGAGTAAAGCACCAACTAACAGGACTACTCTGGACAAGGTGTGAAGAAGAGTGTGGTTGAGCATAACAAGTTTCCTACCTCCGGTTGCTCTGCGTTCCTTTCGACAGAGGCTGTCGCCTAGAAACACATTATAAAACAATCAATGAAGACCGTACTGCCATTAGTCATTATGCCGATAAGGATCGGGTCTTTCATGTTGTTCTACGTACATAGCAAGAAAAGGACCGCATAAACTTTTGATTTTTCGAGATAAAAAAACAAAAACCGGCAAATAATTGACATTAAATACTAATATTGTCAATTATTTGCCGGTTAATGGCTAGGAAATTTGAAAATATATCCCTGATTTACCTGAGATTACCCAATTGAAGGTAGGGTAAAAAAGAAACTGCTACCAATTCCTTGCTCGCTCTCGACCCAGACTCTGCCCTGATGGGCTTCGATAATTTCTTTCACGAGAGCCAAACCCAGCCCCGTTCCGCCAATGTCGCGCGTCTCCCGGTTATCGACACGATAGAATTTGGTAAAAAGTTGCTCAATGTCGTCTTGGGCAATGCCGATGCCATGATCGGTGATTGAGACCACAACCGAATTTCCTTTTTGGCGTGCATTGACGACGATGTCTCCCCCCTCAGGTGAAAACTTGACCGCATTGGAGAGTAAATTCGCCAGGACTTGTCGCAGGCGGTCACCATCAGCGCGCACCAAAGGCAGTGTAGTGGGGGCCTCGATCTGAAAGGAATGAGTGCCTTGACCTGTAAATACAGTGACCGCGTCTTGCAGCAATGGTTGCAGCGCGAGATGGGTGAAGGTGTATGTCTGGCGACCAGCTTCTATCCGCTGGAGATCGAGAAAGTTGTTGATCAAAGTGCTTAAGCGAGCCGACTCTTTATGGATAACGGCTAAGCATTGTCGTCGCTCCTCAGGAGCGAAGTCCCGCATGAGCATGAGTTCACTAAATCCAAGCAGACTCGCCAATGGGGTGCGCAATTCGTGAGAAATCGTCATCACCAGCTCGGATTTCAATTGTTCACTCTGCCGAATCCGCTGCAATTGCGTCGCGGCCTTCAGTGCGACGTCCACCCACACGAGGAATTGTTCGGGACCGTCCGTTTTGTTGTGATATCCCTGGATGTCAAGCGTTTTGAGCATGGCGCGCGGTGGCCGTTCTCCCGCATAGCCGGTTTGCAGAAGAATTTGCACATCCACATTGAGCTTGCGGATTTCCGTGACAAGTTGCTCACCATTCATGTCTGGCATGAAGTAATCGACGATAATGAGGTGAACATGTTGCTGGCGAAAAAGAGCAAGCGCTTCGGGTCCTCCCGCGGCGGTCAAGACGGTATGGCCTTCCCACTCCAGGAGAAGACGGGTCGAGATGAGGATTTCTTCCTGATCGTCCACTACGAGGATTGTGTACCCCGTCGCTTGCGTTTCTCCTTTTCTCCAGACGCGCGTCATAGTAGTCTTTCCGTAGTTCTGTTAAGGGTATCGGAAGAAGGTTGATTTTGTTTAACTTGCTCTGGCGAGTGCCTCTCTTGTATCGAAGAAGGACTCCTATACTGGCGAAACTGTCTTT
>JABFSC010000223.1 GCA_013140885.1 Deltaproteobacteria bacterium
CGGACCCACCGCGATTTTTTCCATGTAGACATGCTGAGGGCAGCGCAAGAACCCACCATGTTCAGCGATCGCCACCACCGACATGGCGTTCGGCGCGCCGGTCGCGCAGGTCGTCGCCCCTTCCAGCGCATCCAGGGCGATTTCCAGCTCCGGCCCCCGCCCCGTGCCAAGCTCTTCCCCGACATACAGAATGGGCACGGAGTCGATCTCACCCTCACCGATCACCACGCGACCTTTGCACTCAATGTTGGGAAACAGTTTGTGCATCGCCTTGGCGGCCGTTTCGTCCGCCAGCGCTTCGTCGCCACGGCCCATGAACTGCGCCGACTCGAGCGCGGCGGCTTCGGTTACGCGGACCACTTCAAGTGCGAGGTTACGATCCATGACAGTCCCCTCCTTCGGTTAGGCGGCAATCGCCTCTCCACGAATAAAACGTTCCATGATGCGCCAGGCGTCAGGCACGACGATCCCTGTACTCTTCGCGCTGGGTTCGTTGTACCGCACCGCCTTGGCGTTGCCACGTTTGAAGTCCTCGGAGGACAAGATCGCGAACGGCACCGGATCATCGGAGTGCGTCTTGATCGCCACCGGCGTCGCATGATCCGGCATGAGCAAGATGCGCCATTTGTCATGCTCACGCAGCCCCGCTAAGATTGTCCCAACCACTTTCTCGTCAAAATCCTCAAGCGCCTGCACCTTTTTCTCGGCGGAGCCCATGTGACCGGCTTCGTCCGTCGCTTCAACATGAAGAAAGAGAAAATCCTTGTGCCGCAGCGACTCCAGGCCATACTCGGCCTTGCCCAAATAGTTGGTATCAAGAAACCCGGTCGCGCCCGGCACCAGAATCACTTCGAGTCCAGCCAACACACCAATGCCACGCACCAAATCA
This sequence comes from Deltaproteobacteria bacterium, assembly GCA_013140885.1. Classification (GTDB taxonomy): domain Bacteria; phylum Desulfobacterota; class Binatia; order Bin18; family Bin18; genus JABFSC01. The sequence continues at coordinate 890 of JABFSC010000223.1, forward strand.
ACGGCGGAGATCACGGACCCGTCGAGTCCAAAGCGCGCATGAATCGTCGGCACGGCGGGACGGCGACCTTGCCCCCACAGCCATATGGAAGAAGCAGGTTTGTGGCCGTCCGCTTGCCGCTTCTTATTAACCGGATGGTCGGCGAGAATCGCGCGTGAGCGCCGCATCAGCGTCAGCAGGGTGTCGCTCCCCTCGCCTGTCGGCAAATGTCCGGCAAAGGCTTGGCCGGTGATGTCATGCGGCGGCGTGGTTTGCATTTTCTCCTTGCCACCATGCCACACGAGCAGATGGCGGTAGCTCACGCCTGGATAGAAGGACAGCTCTGGGGTCCCTAATTCACGGTTGATCGTCTCAATCAGTTCCGAGGCTTCCGGGCTGGTGATGTGACCGGCGGAGAAATCATCCATGATCTCTTGGCCATTGGCGTCGGCAGCCAGCGTGACCAAGTTACAGCGAAAGGCGATGTCGGTGGGGGCGAGTTCCACCCCCATGCTCGCGGCTTCAATGGGAGATCGCCCCGTGTGATAGCGGCGGGGGTCATACCCCAGCAAGCTCATGGTCCCGACATCACTACCAGATGGGTAGCCGGTGGGAATGGTGTGCGTCATGCCCAACACTCCCAGTGAAGCGATCCGATCCATATTCGGCGTGCGGGCATACTCCAAAGGAGTTTTGTTACCCAGCTCCGCCACCGGCCAGTCAGCCATTCCGTCACCTTGGAGCACTATGTATTTCATATTTGTCACCTTGCGGTCAGCTATCAGCGTTCAGCAATCAGCTTTTTCCTTCTTCCTTTTAGCTGACCACTGAGAGCTGAGAGCTGATTACTTATTGTTGCTTCTCCAATGCCGCGAAAATCGCATCCCGTGCTTTCGTATATTCCGCTGGCAGTTCCACGGGGCGATTCGCATGGCGCGATTGCAAGCCCCGCAGTTTCCCTTCGTGATAGCGCCGCTTGAAATCGGTGAATTTGAGGCCATTGGCCGTGGAAATCACCACCACACGCTCGTGTGGTCTGACCCATCCTCGGTGCACCAACTTCGCCAGGACCGCTAACGCCACTCCCGTATGTGGACAATTGAACAGTCCGGTCTGGTCGGCCAAGGCCGCCGCATCGGCCAGTTCCTCTTCATTCGCTTGTTCAACGATACTCTCGAACGCGGTCAGCACTTTCACCGCCCGATGAATACTGACCGGGTCGCCAATCTGAATCGCCGACGCCAGCGTCTTCTTCGCTTTGATGGGATGGAACTCTTGATAGTTGGTCAAGAAACTGCGGTACAGCGGGTTCGCGCGCTGGGCTTGGGCGCAGACCAGACGGGGCAGTTTCGTGATAATTCCCAACTCCTGCATCAACAGGAACCCACGACCAATAGCCGAGATGTTCCCCAAATTGCCGCCGGGCACGACCACCACATCCGGCACCGCCCAATCAAACTGCTGCACAATTTCGATGGAGATGGTTTTTTGTCCCTCGATGCGCAAGCTGTTCATGGAGTTGGCGAGATAGATATTCTCTTTCGTGCATAATTCGCGCACCACCCGCATGCAGCCGTCAAAGTCGGTATCTAGTGACAGCGTCAACGCGCCATTGGCCATCGGTTGGATCAACTGCGCGGTCGAGACCTTGTTGCGCGGCAGAATCACAATCGCCGGAATCCCCGCGGCGGCGCAGTACGCGGCCAGGGCCGCCGACGTATCTCCGGTTGACGCACAGGCGACAGCGGGCACTCTGGTGCCTTCGGAGATCATCTGCTTCACCATCGACACCAACACGGTCATACCCAAATCCTTGAAGGACCCGGTATGGGAGTTCCCACACTGCTTGACCCACAATTCATTGAGGCCCACTTGCTTGCCGAGCCGCTCCGCCCAAAAGAGGTTCGAGCTGCCTTCGTACATCGAGACCACGTTGGCATTGTCCACCGCCGGGCACACCATCTCCTTCTTGCCCCATACACCGCTGCCATAAGGATAGGTCGTCCGACAATAGCGATCATCGAACAGCCGCTTCCACTCTTCGGGCGAGCGCGTCCGCAGCGCGGTGGTATCATGGTGGACATCCAACAAACTGCCACACTTCGGGCAATAATAGCTGATCTGGTTGAGAGGAATCTCGCCAGCACAGCCCGCCGCGCACGCGAACCATGCGCGAAATGGAGAAGCAGGATGTGTGGTGTCCATGGGCTGTGAAAGAGGCATCGTCGCCATCGTCTGCGCCTTCTGATTGGAGTGTGAGGGTCGTGGCCAATTAGCCAAAGTTTTCTTCGATACGAATCGAGACCGACTTCCCCTGCACGATGGGGAGGTCATCGACCAAGGTGAGCGCGGCTTTGAGCTTCCGTTCGCTGGCCAGATGCGTGCGCATGACCAGGGGTACCGTCACGTCGCCGTCACTGCGATCACGTTGGATCACCGCCGCGATACTGATGTCATGTTCACCAAGAATGCCCGCGATTTTCGCTAACACCCCGGGACGATCCACCGCCATGAAGCGTAAATAATACTCACTCTGGAGATCGGCGATGGGACGCAACGGCGCGACCCGCAGGTCTTTCCAGAACAGTCCCAATGCTGGCACCCGCACGCCATGCGCCCCGACCAGATTTCGTGCCAGCTCGATCACATCCGCGAGGACGGACATCGCCGTCGGCATGCCCCCTGCCCCGCGACCAAAGTATAACGACGACCCTAACGCTTCCCCTTGCACGAAGATCGCATTGTAGGCCCCGCTGACCTCGGCGAGGAGACTGCGCAAGGGAATCATCGTCGGATGCACTCGGACATCAATGCCATCGGTTTCATCCTTGGCGATGGCGAGCAGCTTGATCGCATAGCCAAATTCGCGCGCGAAGAGAATGTCGCTCTGGCTCACGTGGCGAATGCCCTCTGTATACACCGCCGTGAATGGCACCCGCACGCCAAAAGCCAACATGGAGAGCAGCGTCAGCTTGTGGGCCGCATCAATCCCATCAATATCGAAACTCGGATCGGCTTCCGCTAATCCCTGGGCTTGAGCGGCGTGCAAAACCGTCTCGAACTCTTGGCCTTCGTCACTCATCTTGGTGAGAATGTAATTACAGGTGCCGTTGACGATGCCAAAGAGCGCGCGGTTACGATCCGCCGCCAGCCCTTCGCGCAAAGTGCGGATAATCGGAATGCCACCAGCGACCGCGGCCTCGAAACAAATCGGCACGCCAGCTTTTTCAGCGGCCACGAAAATCTCTTCGCCATGCAACGCGAGCAAGGCTTTATTCGCCGTCACTACCGGTTTGCCACGAGTAAGCGCTTCGAGCACCAAGGCGCGAGCAGGTTCGATCCCGCCGATCAACTCAATCACCACATCAACATCTGGGTCTCGCACGATCGCGAAGGGATCGGTTCCGATGCGAGCAGCACCAAGGTCTGGATGGGGTTTGGTGTGGAGACTCCGACTCGCGACCGCGGTTAATCGCAACCCACGGCCAGTCTTGCGCGTGATCGCGTCGGCATTCTGGGTCAAGAGCTGGACAACACTGCTCCCTACCGTGCCGAGGCCGATCAATCCGAGTCGCAATTCGCCCGCCGCCATGCTCACCCCACGCTCGCGCTGATGATGAGCGGCTCTTCAGGATCAGCGATCCCACCAAACACTTTGCGAATGCCCCGCACGGCTTGGCGGGTGCGGTGCTCATTCTCAATCAACGCGAATCGCACGTAGTCATCGCCATATTCGCCAAAGCCGATCCCCGGTGAGACGGAAACCTTC
>JABFSC010000322.1 GCA_013140885.1 Deltaproteobacteria bacterium
GTAGAAAAGCGCTCTTTTGCAAAAATGTCTCTCTAAAAACACAGGACTTTCCAAAGCAAAAATTCAAAAAATTCAGGGTTTTCCTACAACCTCGACGCTTTGGCTCATCGCCGCCTGCCCGAGCCGTGACGTATCAGATTCGGAAGAGCCGCTACCGGACAGGCGTGCGAGTGAAGCTTCAGGTTAGCCGTTCTGAAGACTCGGGGTTCTCTTCATCGTCGCCAAGATGTCGTCAAGCGTCAGATCTTTGAACAAGGCTTCCCGCTCCTTGGTGTAGTCACCGTAACCAGTCGTGAACGGATTGAGAAACCGCACGGTATCGACAATGCCCATCTCTTTGGAGAGCAAGTCAATCGCATGCCGTGTAATTTCACTCAAGGGCTTGACTTGAACCGTCATCGCGTCACCTCAGTAATCAACTCAAGCAGAGAAACTACTTTGGTTTGTCCTGTGTCTACCGCTTTCGCTCGCTTGAGAAATCTCTCACCAATAGTGTAAATGGCTACATGCTCTTGACAGGAGGTATGAAAGTGCGGCGGATGCTGTGAGGCATTGGCTTCGGCATACATCCGAATAATGGCGCCAAAGAAACGACCGAGTTCCGGCATGGTCATATTGTACGCGAATGCGGCAAAAACGCACCGAACCTGAGAATCCTCACCGATTGCTGAGTGACGCTTAACGGCCCGCCCTCAGCCGCCGCAGGCCCAACTGTACCCTGTCACATTCAGTTAGAATTGCTCGCGGGCCGCAGTCGGCCTGGAGGCGAGCGTTAGGCGGGCAGCCTATGCTGCAAAGCCGATTCACCAAAACACGTTATTTGTATACTTGGAAAAATCGGGTCGTTGCTGACAATGACCGTGTCTTCAACAGTGGCCTGTGCGATCAAGAGACGGTCAAATGGGTCCTTGTGATGCGGAGGCAACTGTTGCAAGGCCAACACGTGGGGCAGTAAGATTGGTAAAATTTCAAGGTGGTTCGTCTGCTGCTGGCTCTCGATCAGTGCCGACAAAGGGAGGGTCAGTTTCAGCTTGTCCAGTTGGAGCTTGATTTGCATTTCCCATACGCTTGCGACACTGAGCAACAAGGAATTTTGCCGATCCCGACACAGCGCAAGAGCCTGCGCCGAGAGCTTGACTGGTTCACTGTCCCACCAGATGAAGGTATGTATGTCCAGCAGGAGCCTCATGTTGTTTCTGTCCAGAATTCCTCTGGCAACGGCGTATCAAAATCCTCACTAGTCCAGATCGCTCCGGCGTGTAGTCCCGCCACACGCTGTGCAGGAGACAACACAATCGGCACCATGCGGGCAAGTGGCGTGGCACCTTCAGTCAGCACTATTTCGTTTCCTTCACGTACTAAAGAGAGAAGGTCTTGTAAACTCGCCTGAGTCTCTTGGACATCGACTGTTTTCGTAAGCATGGCTTGCTCTCCTATTGATACCGCAGATTCTACCATGAGAAACGAAAGGCGCGAAGGAGTGTTGCCTGATCCGCTTAACGCCGAATTGACCGAGCGCGGGCAGCCAAACTTTGATCAAAGTACGAGCCGCGCTGCCCGCGCTTCAGTCGAATGACGAGTTATCGGAAGGACGTGAGCCACGACGTGGTCAACGACTTTCTGCATCAGAAACGCTTCTTGCCTCGGGAGGTGTGGCGATTAGTGAAGGACCGCATTGAGGATAGCAAAGAGGCCTTTTTGCTGGTGGAGGATAGCGTGCAGGACAAACGGTATTCCCGCTTCCTTGAGGTGGTACGGGCGCAATAGAGTGAGAATGAGCCTTGCGTGATCAAAGGGATTGGGGTGGTGAACTTGGTGCATAGTACGGGGAAAGACGGGGACTTCTCTCCGATTGAGTATCGGGTGTACGCCCCGGAGGTGGAGGGCAAGACCAAAAACGCCCACTTTCAGGAGATGTTCGTGAACGCGCGCGACCTTCAACACCTCCAAGCGCGCGCTCTTGTTTGAGGGCTGGTACGCGTGGGCGGAGAACTTGAAGCTGATTCATCGCCGTAAGCGCATCTTCTTCACGACCCTGAGGAGTAATCGCTTCGTGAACCTGAGCAAAGAGCAAGGCGATAGCCATCTAGAGGATTTGAAGTGGACACCGGACCGACTGGCACACGGAGTTCTGGTCAAATTGCAGGAAGTCCCGTTCGACGTGCGGTTATTCAAGCTGGTCGCCCCAGACGGCGACATTGACTGGGTCATTACCAATGACCTGGCTGAGACCGTGACGGCGCAGGTGGCCGAAGACTCGAGCGACGTGCGCTGGCAAGGCGAAGAACTGCACCGGGGGAGCAAACAACTGACGGGGAGCGAGCAGTGTCAAGGTCGGGCGGCGCGGGCGCAACGGAATCACTTGGCATGTTGTTATCATGCGTAGGTATCCTTGAAAGTGAAGAGAGCGCCTCTCTTTCTTGGCGCTCTGTCTTCGGCATCTCGACCGGTATGGCATGGGGATGCTGACGTCGCGTCGTACGCGTCTACGACCGCAAGACTTGCCCAGGCAGCGCCCCAGTGTGGCGTTGCTGGTCGTACAACACGGATCCGTTCACAATCGTGTACTGCACGCCGCGGTCGGCTGGCCATACGAGACGACGACCGCCGGCAGGCAGATCGCGCCGCCACTCTTGGTGACGAATCGGGCTGAGCTTCGGTCCGATAGTATTATAGTCGAAGATCACAAGATCGGCGGCCTTGCCCACCGCGAGCAGGCCGCGGTCTTGGATACCAAAAAACGCCGCTGGCTCCGCCGTAACACGCTGAATCGCTCGCTCCAGAGTCATGACCTGTTTGTCGCGTACCCAGTTGCCGAGCAGATAGGTGCAATAGCCTGCGTTATCGTGCATATCCACGTGGGCGCCGCCGTCCGAGAGGCCGATCATCCCGCGCGGGTCGTTGATCAATTGGGCCACGCGATCCTCATGCACATTAAACAGGGCAATGACGTATTCCGTCTGGAGGTGATCTTCCACGGCAATATCAAAGAAGGTGTCCAACGGATCTGTGCCGCGTTCCCGCGCAATCTCCACCACCGTCTTGCCTTCGAGCGACTTGAGCGCGGGATTGTGCACATCGCGCACTTCCACCAGATTCCAGTTACCGGCAAAGATGCGGGGATTTTGTAATTCCGCGCGAAACGCCTGCCGAAAACTCGGATCCCGATACACGCGCATCTGCTCTTCAACAGGCTGATTAAACGCCGGTTTCCATGAGGGATGACTGCCAAAGAGGAAGGGATTGTGGAGGTTAAATTCGTTGCTCATCGGTAAACAGTTCACTTGGGGAATGCCGCCGCGCTTGATCAGTGGTTCAGCCTTGCGCAGTGACTCTTGCGCCGCCTCAGGTTTATGTTCACAATCTACCACTGCCAACCAGGTCACCGGTCGTCCACTTTCGGTCAACAGCAGATCAAGCAGCTCATATTCGTCATCAGCCAACGTCCCCGCCGATTTGGTCAGCGTGGTTTCAATCACACCCTTCCCTAAGTCCCTGAGCACGTGCGCATATGCCGTGAGTTCCTCCCGGCTCGCTTGCCGACACGCCAAAGGACGCCCTTTGTAGCCCACGTGCTGCAAGATGGTGGTCGTGGTCCAGCCAAACGCCCCGGCCACCATAGCCTCACGGAGCAACGCCTGAATCTGAGCAGTCTCCGTAGACGTAGCGGCTCGATCCATCGACTCTTCCCCCATCACAAAGTGGCGAAACGGAGTGAGCGGCGCCAGAAACGCCAGGTTAATGCCCAGCCCTCGTCGCTGGGCGGCATCCATGTACTCCGGGAAACTCACCCAGTCCCAGGTAATGCCTTGCGCTAACGCCTCGAACGGAATCCCTTCTACGTTAACGAGATCCCAAGCAGCAATATCGCGCACCTCAGGTTTGCACGGCGCGATGCCCACCCCGCAGTTGCCCATCACCACGGTGGTCACACCATGCCAGGACGCCGAAGATAGCGGCTGATCCCAACAAATCTGGGCGTCGTAGTGTGTATGGGGGTCAACAAATCCCGGGGACACAATCAGATCCGAGGCATCAATCACCTGTTTGGCTCCATCTCTGACGTTGCCAATCTCGACAATTTTTCCTCCGGTAATCGCCACATCGGCGTGACGACGAGGGGCTCCCGTACCATCGACAACCAAGCCATTCTTAATCAATAGATCGTACATGCGGAATCCTCCTGAGCGGTTCTAGTTTGTCGTTGTCTCACGCATCGGCAGCCGTTGCAGACGCCGGATAGGATCTGTCCCGTCCCACCCCTGTGCAGCTTCCGCCACGCGCCGGAAGAGCTGCGCTTTGGCGCCACAGGCTTCTGACAACTCCACGACCGTGCCCGCGTGTCCCTCCGTACATAAATACACAAAGCGGCCGTGCTCCCCAGTCGAGCCAGACTGTCCAATGGCGTACCCCAACTCAGCCACGCGGGCTAACGCGGCATCCATCGCGGCTGGCGTCTCCATCCAATGGGCGACATGCTGCAATCCCTCATGACCTGCGTCCAGAAAATCCCGCCACATGGACGGCGCGTCGTTGCACGGCTGCAAGAGTTCAATTTGTAGGGTTCCAGAGTTCGCCAACGCGACATGGACTTCAGCCGCAGACGGCTGTCC
>JABFSC010000790.1 GCA_013140885.1 Deltaproteobacteria bacterium
CTGGCCAATTCGACGATCCGTACCAGCTCGACGAGAAGGGCATCTTCGATCTCGTCAACTTGAACCGCAATGATCTGGGTGGAATCCCAGGAGCCCGCCGCCCACCGGGAGAAGACGTCTTCACGGGATTCAACCTCTTTTCCATCGCTCTTGAAGTCCCGACCTCCGACATCTTCCCGAACGGTATCCCGCACAACGGCATACTCAATCCCAGATCGACCGACAGCCTGATCCGGGTGCATTCGCAAATCACCCGTCAACAGACACAAACCGTTGATAGCGGCAACGTCATCACTGGCCTCTCGGGTTCAGGCTCGTATGTCCAGGTTGGCCGCAATGCCCTGCCGCTGTTCAATGCTGGCCTCGTCGGGACCCAACGCCACACGCGCTACCTCCGCAGCAGCGTGCTCCGCGACGTGAGCAACTTTGGCGCGGATATTCTGTTCCCGGTGCTCGTGCGTAACGCCGATGCGCTCGGTATCTACAAGGCGCTGGGCGTTCCCGCGGCCACGGTGACCACACTCAAGGGCCCCCGTCTGGATATCGTCAGAGCCATTAATCTGGGACGGCCGATTCCAGTCGCTGATGGCTTCACGGGCGATGTCATTACGCTTGACGCCGCGATCAATTCGAGCTTCCCCAACGGACGGCGTCTGGGCGGTGGGACCGCGCCAAACCGGAATCAGGTGAACGTGAATAGCGTGCTACTCAGTCTGATCGTCGCGGGTAACCCGGCGGCTGGTCTCGCCAAAGGTGTCGAAGTCAACGACAAGAACTATCTCAACCGGTTCCCGTTCCTCGCCCCAGCGCATCAGGGGCTCTACCAGGGACACGGCGGCATTAACGTGCCGACTGAACCGACCCCACCGCCTCCAGCTCCGTAAGCGAGTCGTCCAATCCACGATTGCATCGGGCCGGTCCTCGCTTGAGGACCGGCCCAGGAGGCTGAAGATGTCACATGCGAGATTATTGTTGTTGCGTGTATCACTGACGGTAGCGGTCATCGCTTTCAGTAGTCCGTTGCTGTGCGCGCACGATATGTGGATCGAGCCCACGACTTTCTCTCCAGCGCCTGGCCAGATGATCGGCGTGCGACTACGGGTCGGGCAGGACCTGCTCGGCGATCCGCTCCCGCGCGATGCCGCCCGCATCAATCAATTTGTTGTTGAGGATGGCGCTGGCCGTAAGCCGGTCGTCGGGCGTCATGGGACCGACCCCGCGGGCTTCTTACGTGTCACCGCGCCAGGCTTATTCGTCATCGGCTATCACAGCCATCCGAGCGCCGTTGAACTGACGGCGGATAAATTCAATCAGTATCTCAAGGAAGAAGGACTCGATGCGGTCGCGGCCCTGAGAGCCCAGCGTAAGCAAACCGGCGACAATACTCGTGAACGCTTTTCCCGGTGCGCGAAAAGTCTGCTGCTGTCAGGACCGCCGAGCGACACGCAGGGAGATCGATCTCTGGGATTCCCACTTGAACTGGTGGCGGAACGGAATCCCTACACACTCCGCGCGGATGAAGACCTTCCTGTGCGACTGACATACGAGAACGGTCCATTGGCGAATGCGCTGATTGTCGCCATGAACCGGCGCAATCCCACCGAGAAACTCACGGCGCGCACGGACAATACTGGCCGCGCACGTTTTCGGTTACCGCGGGAGGGACTGTGGTTGATGAAAGCTGTCCATACCATTCCCGCGGCGACTGGCTCCGACGCCGAATGGGAAAGCTTTTGGGCGTCGTTAACGTTCGACTTGCCACTCAAGACCGCTCAAGCGCAATAGGCTGGGATGACCAACGGAAGTCCCAGTGTGGAGCGTTTTTTCTGAGTTTCCTCTCCTGGCTGGGTAACGGCATTACAGCGGTTTTCATTCGAGCGAGGAGACCTCTCTTTCCGTAGGCCGGGATAAGGCCGGAGGCCGTTCCTGGCGCGAGCGTACATGCCGGAAACGCTCCGCTTATTCCGGCCTACTTTCTCTCTTCGTTCAAGTGCAAACCGCTGTAAGTGAGCAAGTTTCGAGTTTTGGATTCCGAGTTCCCTCTCCCGGCTGGGAGAGGGCTAGGGTGAGGGGGATCAAGTGACTTTTCCTTTATTTGTCCCGGTACGCTTCAAGCCAACGCCAATACCGTGGCGGCTGAACTCCCTACCAAGGCCCCCACGGCGTGGAAGCCTTGTGACCTCAGCGTTACTCGCCGTCCTTGTCGTGCTCCTGAGCGGGACAGCGATTCACGCGCATGAGATTGGCACCACGCGCGTGTCGGTCCTGTTGAAGGAGGACCGAACATACACCATCGACATCGTGACCGACGCCGGGACACTTGTCGAAAAACTCGCCGTCTCAACGGGTGGCCCATCACCGACCGATACCGATGCGGCTCGTCTCCAGTCCTTGCTCACGAGTTTTGACGAGTCGTTTCGCCAGCGGGTGCAACTGACCTTCGACGGAGCCGCGGTTCGTCCTGAAATCTCGTCTTCCGTCGCGCCCAGCAGTGATGCCACGTCCCCTCCGGTGGCGACCATTCGTTTGACCGGCCCTATTCCTCTAGAGGCGCGTCACTTCACCTGGACCTACGCCTGGACGTTCGTGCCGTATGCCTTCACGATCCACAGGTCGGCCTCCGACGCTCCCATAACCGAATGGCTCGACGGTGGCCAAACCAGCGCCCCGATCGCACTGATGTCGCCCGCGCCGCCCGCTCATCGACTCGACACCGCTTGGCGCTATCTCACGCTCGGCTTTGTCCACATCGTGCCGCTGGGACTGGATCACATTCTGTTTGTACTCGGCTTGTACTTGTTGAGTAGTCGCGCGCGCACGGTGCTGTGGCAGGTCAGTGCGTTCACCGTCGCGCATTCCATCACGCTCGCGCTCAGCATCTACGACGTGGTCGCGGTGTCCCCACGGATCGTTGAGCCCTTGATCGCTCTCTCGATCGCCTACGTCGCTATCGAGAACATCTTCTTTGCGGAGTTGAAATCGCGACGGGTCACCCTGGTCTTTGCCTTCGGGCTGCTGCACGGCTTGGGGTTCGCGGGCGTCCTCAAGGAAGTCGGGCTGCCGCGCGCGGAATTTGTCACGGCGTTGCTGACGTTCAATGTGGGGGTTGAGGCTGGACAACTGGCGGTGATCGGCGCGGCGTTCCTGCTCATCGGCTGGCCGTGCGCCAATCGTGTTTGGTATCACAGTCGCGTTGTCGTACCGGCATCCGCGCTGATCGCCTGCATGGCGGTGTACTGGACGATTGAGCGCTTGTCCGTTTGAGTAGCCTCGATAGGCGACAAGGGATCGAGGACAGGTGGGACGCTACGCCCCGGATACACTGTCAACGCTTCGCCACCAGCGATACGCGGGCACGCCAGCCAGGCACAGCAGCACGCCAAGGAAGCCTTCCACGGGTTGCTCCCACAGGGCGTTCCCCAATATCCCGACAGACGCGAGGATGTAGAGCGCGGGCACCCACGGATACCCCCAGACATGATAGGGCCGCGGGAGCGTCGGCTGTTGGCGGCGCAACAGGAACAACGCCACGGTCGTCGCGATCGAGAACCCCACGATCACGACGGTTGTATACGTGAGTAATTGCTCGAATGTCCCGGACAGAATGAGCATCGACGTCCACGCGGCTTGCAATAACAGAGAGTGACCAGGGACGCGAAAACGTGGGTGGAGGTCCGCCGCGCGCGGAAAAAATACGCCGTCACGAGCCATGGCGAAATAGATCCACCCGCCGGTCAGCACCATCACATTCAGGGCGCTGGCGATGGAGATGGCGATGAGCACGGCGATCCCCCAGCCCGCGCCCGCGAACAACGCGTCGGCCACCACATCCCCCACCTGGACCACGCCTGCGAGTCCCGCCACTGGCAGGGCGTAGAGGTACAACAGGTTCAAGGCCAAGTAGACGCCCAGGGTGATCATCGTCCCCAGCAGTGCCGACCGCGGCAATGTCGTCTCTGGGGTGCGGACTTCACTGGCGATATAGGCCACGGCGTTCCAGCCGGTATACGCGAAGATGATCGGGATGAGGGCGACACCCAGAGCGGAGAGGTTGCCCTGTGGCATCAGGTCGGGGAACAGTGGCGTCACGTTGCTCCACGAACCTTTGCCCCAACTGAACCCCGCGACCAACAGCGCGCCAATGGCCAGTAGCTTGCTCATGCTCAAGATATTTTGCGTGAAGCTGCCGAGATGGAGGCCCCGGTAATTGATCCACGTGATGAGCCACATCAAGCCGATACCCACGAGCTGGTTCAACGAGACGGCATACGCGAAATGGCCAAGCGTGATGTGCCACAGGACGACGCCGTTCAATGATGCCGGGAAGAAGGCGAGGAGATAATTGGCCAGCGCGATCGCTAACACGGCGATGGACCCGGAAATACTGGCGAGAAAAGAGGCCCAGCCACACAGGAAGCCCCAGAACGGTCCGCAGGCTTCACGCACATAGACGTATTCGCCACCAGCATGTGGGAACGACGCGCCCAGCTCGGCCCAGACGAGTGCTCCGGCTAGTGCCAGTAAACCGCCGAGTATCCACGCCAACAGTATCCAGCCTGGGCTAGGCAGATGCGCGGCGACGACGCCACTGGTGG
>JABFSC010000009.1 GCA_013140885.1 Deltaproteobacteria bacterium
CGGCTTGGGTAAAGACCTCGTACTCCGGCGCGGGAAAGCGTACGACATGGAAATCCGTGCACCAGGAAGTCAAGAGCGTACACACGCGACTCTGGGCTGCCCGTGCGATGGGGAGAATCGCGATCAGCACCCCACCGGGGGCCAAGTACGGCAGCGTATGTTTGAGGAAGGTCTCTTCCTGCCGACTGCCCGCGGCATCGTGATCGTAGGGCGGATTCACGAACAGGAGCGAGAAGGCCTGATGCGTACAGCGCAGTTTGTACGCATCCGCTTGCAGCGCGCGCGTCAGCAGTTCGTGGGCCTCCTGTGCCCGACCACTGTGGAGTTCGACACCGACCGTGACGACGGGACTCGGCAGCGTCAGACTCAGGGTGCGCAGCGCACTGCCCGTCCCACAACAGGGATCAAAGAGTCGGAGTTCCCCGGGGCCGCGTGTCGCCACCAGATGGGCGGCGATGAGACGCGCCACGCGTTCTGGCGTGGGATAATATCCGCCACGGGCCTTGGCTTTTTCGCGCATACCGTAATCCTCCTCTGTCACGATATTCACTTTGTGACTTCACCCATAAACTGGCAGTCACTGCCAGTTTATGTTTCCTATTCGTACGACAACGGTCCCTACTGTGCCGTCGTGTGAAACACGGTATCAGTATGCAAAGTCCATGACGTTGGCTGGCGACGTTACGGTTTCCCGAGAGATAACAAATGTTTACGGACCGAAGCGCCTGTCAGCAGTGGAGGCCTCGTACCGGACAACGGACATCTGCCATTGGGGGTTTGTTGTGCACCCAGTGCCACGTTACCCTTCCCATTTGCACTTGCTGCCACATTATGGTTCAGAGACGCTGACACGCCGTGAGCGAGGCAGAAGAAAAGTGCAAGATTTCCACGTATGGCACTGCCACTTTATGCTTCCTGTGCTGCCACGTTATGGTTCAAGTCACGCACTTGATGGGATATCCCTCACGCCATAACCGTGGTGTCGCCGTGCTCCGCGCGGTCATGCCGTGGGAATCGTCAGCGTCCCGCTGTGCACCGCGGCGCAGAGCGCCCGTTCCAACACGGCTTCGTCCACCCGCGCCGTCCAGGCGTGCCCGCCAATCGTGGGCAACGAGACCACACTCCCACTCTGGTGCGCCCACTGCCACAGCCACGACGCCCAGAGCGGTAAGAGCGGGGTCGTGACGTAGCGATCACAGAGGCGATGAAACCGTTGGGCCGGATCCTCACCATCGCGGATGAGCACCAGAAAACTCGTGGCGCTGAGCGAGGCCGGCGCGCGCAACAACGTGGCATGGGTGATTTCACCGGTCCGTCGTGTACGACTCACCACGGTCTCTGGCAGGACTAACCGCCCCGTGGTCTCGTCGGGCACCATGAGCGTGGCACTGTCGCCCATGCGCAGCCGTGCCCGAATCGCATCCACGGCGGTTTTGTGACCAAAGAGCGAGAGCGCATGGATGAGCACATCCCAACTCGTGGGTTCATACGCCAGCAGATCGATATAGGCATGAAACCCCGCCGCCGACACGGTGGGAAACGCTGGTGTCGTGGACATGAGGAACCCGACTCCTTTCCGCCGCGCCGTCAGACCCGGGTCGTGCGCGGGCAGCGCAGCACATACGTCTCTTCTGGAGCAGGAGACGTGGCCTGCTTCCTGGCGCGTTGGCGCAGGGTCGCGCGCCTCGCGTCGCGCACGGTGATGCGCATCAGGCCCGGAATCTCCAAACTGTTCACCGAACTGTGGGCGACTTTGGCAAACGCATGCGGGGCATCGCGAGCCGTGAGCGTGATGATGACTGAAACGCGAAATCGTGGCATACGCAATCTCCTCTAGGAGAGACGGACCGACGCGGGGTCAGGGACCGTGCCTCCCGGTGACAATAGGAACCCAACGGCAAGTGGGAGGCGCGTGTGCGGCGTGTTGACGATCACTCGCTCTCCGCGCGTGCGGCGTCCGGATCGTCAGCGTGCCGCGTCTTCCTCGGTGTCAGCTCAGTCGATGCGCATCGGCATCAGCACGTACCGATAGCCGGAATCGTCTTCCGTCCACAGCAGGGCGGGCGTGCTCGCATCGCGCAGGGCTAGGATCACCTGCGTGGCGGGGTCCAGCGCGCTGACGAAATCCAACAGATAGCGCGCATTGAATCCAATCGTGAGTGGGTCGCCGTGATACGCGATTGGCATCTCCTCCGTCCCTTCACCCAACGCGTTGGTGGCCACGGACAACGCGAGCGTATCGGGACGGATCGTGAGGGTCACGCCCCGCTCGCGCTCGGTGGTGAGAATGAGCAAGCGGCGCAGTGCCGCCAGCAGATCGGCCCGCCCCACGCTGAGCTGATGGGGGCCAGGAGCGGGCATCGCCGCGCGATAATCGGGAAAGGCGCTCTCGCCCAGTCGCAGCGTCAGCATCGTGTCGCCCACCGTGAGCGTGGCCAGGGTACTACTCAGCGCCATCGTCGCGATCTCCTCACTCGTGCTCTCGAGTAATTTGCGCGCCTCGACCATGCCTTTGGCGGGGAGCAGCACGGAGGGCAGGGAAGCAGGACGGCCAGGCACCGCGCGGTCGACCACGGCTAACCGATGGCCGTCCGAGGCGACCAAGCGGACGGAGTCCGACGCGTACGGTTCACAGAAGACGCCATGAAGATGCGAGCGCGAAGGATCAGGCGGCACACAGAACACGGTGCGCGCGATCATTGCGCGCAATGTCGCCACGGGCAGGGGAAACGTGGCCATCTCCCCGGGCGGCGCCTGCAAGAGGGGAAATTCACTGGGCTCCAGGCTCAGCAGCCGCACGCGACTCTTCTCGCAGCGCAGGGTCAGCACGAGTCCCGCGTGGTCGGTGCGACTGGTACTCAGATGGAGATCGCCAGCGGGCAGCGCGCGCACGATATCAGAGAAGCGTCGCGCTTCCACGGTACACGCCCCTGGCGTGGTCACCGTGGCGGGACAGCGACAGCGCAACCCAATCTCTAGATCGGTGGCACGCAGTTCCAGCGTGCCCGACGCCTGCGCCTCCAGGGAGAGATGGGTAAGTATGGGCACGGCACTTCGTGTTTCGGCGACACTGTGCAAGAGCGCCAAGAGCGGCACCAGCGTGTCGCGAGGGACGCGACAGTGCAATGGGGTGGGAGTCGTCGTCGGGGATGAAGAAGGCTCTGCCGGTGAGACCGGAAAGAGCGTCGTGGGAGTGGCTGTGTCCTGGACTGTGGGCAATGGCATGATATCGTCCTCCTCGATAGGTGGTGAATGGCTCGTCCCGTGACCGAGGCGGGAGTCGTACGACTAGACCCCGCCCGCCAAAGGCGGAAAGAAGTAGACCTCCGGGAGCAGATCGCGGCAGGTGCGCACCGCGTGCACAAAGGCCTCATAACTGTCGACTTGTTCGTGGTTCACGATGACGACTTCGCGCCGCGCTTCCCACGGATACCCCGTGAAGGCCGTCACGGCTTGCTCTCCGGCAAAATGACCGGACCGATCGGCGCGAATCACACGGACAGAGCGACTCTTGGTAGCCATCGACATTCCTCCTGTTCAGGTTACTGGACGGTGTGCGACCGCTCTGGGCTCTCCGACACCAAATCCCAGAGCCGGGCCTGACGATACGGGGCGAAGAGCGCGGTCAACAGCGGCACATCCGCCGCGAGGGTATGAATGCGTTCGCGGTGAGACGTGGCCACGGCCAACAGGCGACGGACGATCTGGTCGGCATGGGGCAAGTCCGCGGAGCGGCCTTCGACCACGCAGCGATAGGTGCCATTGACGTAGATGCGACACCCGGCGGTGATCATGACATGCGGCTGCTTCTTGAGGAGATCAGGCACTTGATAGGCGGAGACGGGCGTCGGCAGCGGGGGCTCCGTGCGCACCCAGGCGGGCTCCTCATTCCACGTGATCTCCTGAAAGCCAAAGCGGGCCACCACCGCGGCTCGCAATTGCCCCGCGCGCAGATTGGCTTGGTGTTCATGCACCCGATAGCGCTCCCAGACCTCGCGCAGCGAGATCTCGAGCACCGCCGTGGTTTCGAGATCGGGCTCAATCACATTGGTTCCGACCAAGAACGTTTCGATCGCGCGCAAGAAGGGCTGGCTCCACTCCGCTCGTGGGGCATGGTAATAGCCAGTGTGGCGAGAGGCGTCGTCACTGAGTACGACACGCGGGGCCGCGCCCATGCGGACACGGGCCAAGGCGGGACGGAGCAGATCGGCCACGGTCAGTCTGGGCAGTGGGCATCCCAGCAACCCCTCAATCACGGTGCCGTGGTCCGCGAGTTCCTGCACACGACGTGCGATGACCCCCAAGCACCAGGTCAAGAGTGCTTCCTGTGGGGTATCGTCGTGTCCCGCCATCGCCACGATGATCTGTAAGGCACTCCGGGTCGGCACACACGACAATCGCGCCCACGCGTCCACAAACGCCGGGCCCACGACCTGGGCAAAGGACCAGCGGCCATGGCGACGGGAGCTGTTCTCCGTCAGGGCGGGTTGTCCCTGGGCGTCGAGCACGACATATTCGTTGACGGCGGCTTGGCCAGCGCTATAGCGGTCATGCGCGAGATCGACGCACACGTGGCCCGTGCCCGTCACGGCC
>JABFSC010000144.1 GCA_013140885.1 Deltaproteobacteria bacterium
AGGTGAAGAAAAAAAGAGCAACAAGAAAAGTTCTCCCTCAACGTTCCACTTCGGAATCCGTCTCACGAAAAGCTAAGAATTGAAAGCTAAGGCGATTTCCAGAAAAGATTGTCCCATGTAGCCCGGATGGAGCGAAGCGGAATCCGGGGTGTCCCGCGCGGAACCTGGATTCCGCTCCGCTTCATCCAGGCTACTCAGAAACGGTATATTCATTTCGAGAAATCACCTAAGAGCTAAAAGCTGGTTGTTGAAATATGCTTTCTCCCACTCCCCCACGACCACTCGCACTCACGGTCTACTGCGCCTCCAGCAAGCGGGTCGCGCAATCGTATCTTGATGTGGCGACGGAATTAGGTCGCCTCATCGCGCAACGCGGCCATACGCTCGTGTATGGCGGTGGCAACAGTGGGCTCATGGGTGCCCTCGCTCAAGCCGCGCTTGCCCATAATGGAAAAATACGGGGCGTGATCCTCGCTGGATTTGTCGAAAGAGGCTATGCGCAGAGCGGCCATGAGATGCAGTCGGTGGACGACATGCGCTCACGCAAGCGCGGTCTCGACGAGCTTGGCGATGCGTTTATCGCGCTGCCTGGTGGCTTTGGCACCTTGGAAGAGATTCTGGAAATGATCTCGTTCAAACAGCTTGGCCTCCATCACAAGCCGATTGTCTTCGTGAATACCAACCACTATTTCGACGGTCTGTTGCAGCAATTTGAACGTGGCTTCTCCGAAGCGTTCATTCACGAACGCTTTCGCGAGTTGTATACGATAGTGAAGACACCGAACGATGCACTGGAAGTGATTGAAGCAACAACACGGTAACGCGTCTCCATCGAATTGCCGCTCCTGGTCTTCCCCTCACATTTCATGAAGTCTGGCACGTCGGCACGGCTTCTTGCTCACCAATAGGGCGCTCACCGCGCGGTCACTAAAGATTATGTTCCGAGAAGCGATAACTCCTAGAGAACGAAGATATTCCGCATCATCACTCGGCTTCCGGCGGAACGTTGCCAAAACCTAAAGGACCTTCTCAGGATGAACTCAATCTCTTCCATCTCTCCACACTACGCGGTATCGGCCAACCAATCCGGACACTCTGTCGGTAAGTGGCTCCGCGCCCTTTATCGTTTCACACGCCCAGAATCGACACTCGGCAGCGTGGTGATGAGCGCGGCAATTTGTGTGGCTCTGCTTCCGGTTATCCCTCACGAATTTGTTCTCTTTACCAAAATGGCTGCTTGGATCCTTGCCGTCGCACTGTGGACTATTGCCGGTCACGGTATCAATCAAATCTATGACCTTCCGGTAGATCGGATTAACAAGCCTGATTTTCCGTTACCTTCAGGCGTGATGACCGTGGCGCAGGCGTGGACGGTCAGTCTCACCACGGGAGTCGTAGGTTCGTTCCTTGCCTGGTGGATTATGCCGCTATGGCTCGCGCTCAGCTTTGTGGGATTCATGACCTGGGCGACGGTCGCTTACTCGATCCCTCGTTTTGGCAGTCAAAAGATCCGACAAAGTCCTTGGTTGACCAAACTTTTTGGCTTGAGTGCCCGAGGGGTCATTTTTCCAACCATAGGATTTTTGACTGCATCCGGGCTAATGTCACCGTTGCACCAGGGGTGGGTATACCTCGGGTTTATCCTCACCTTCGCCGTACTTTTCTGCGTGGGAATGAACACCTTCGAGGATATTCCAGACATGCGTGGAGATCGTGAAGGTGGGTATCGCAGCTTTGCACTTGCCCTGGGGGCGACAAAGACCGCTTTCATTTGTCTCTCGGCTTTTGTTGCCGCATTCTTGGGCCTTGCCATTTGGTTGCTGACCTTTCCGCACCTGTTTCACCTTGAAATCGGGTTCATGATAGAAACATCGATCCTCATTGTCTTCGTTGGAAAGTTCATGCATCTCCTCCGTTCCGAACTTCAGCCGGATGGCGATGGAGCCAAACCTTTCTATGCGTTCCTGTGGCGTCTCTATGCGGTCCAATATCTCGCACTCATCGTGATTTTCGCTCCCACGCCCCTTGCCCAACTCTAACGTGCCCCACGCACTGTTCGTCCATAGGTCTATCAACTAGTGAGATCACTCTCCGTCGCCAAGCGCGAGGAGCAATGGACGAGGCCGCCCAAAGCTGACATGCCATCATGGGCGGGGCTTAATCTCAGTCAGTGACTCGCAACACCGGTTTCCCGTGGCTGCCGACGGTGGACAAGGCGTACGCTCGACTGTTGTAATCCCCGGGAAACAGTACGTGCCTCGACCACGGCAAGCGAAAAAAATGACGATGGCAATTTTTTGCCAACCATCCCACGTCCCTATTCTCCGGCATCGCCCCCTTCCTGTCCTCCGTGACACGTCATCTTCGCGACCAATCAACAAAAATTCACTACAAGTGATCACATTAAATCGGACGACGCGTCGATTTCGTGATTCTTGCCATGGCGCGAGTTTTGCTCATTTCTCTCCACATCACAAAAAGAGGAGACCCATAATATGCCTAGCAGAGCAAAACTTCTTCAGCCATTAACACCCACCATCCAGATGCTCGATTCTGTCGCTGCCGATCCGGCTCCGCGTCCAGAACCAGTTTCCGTAGAGCAAATCGAAGCATATTATGATAAAAAGACATTGTCGCTGCTTCACCGTTATGGCCCTGGACCACGGGTTCACTATCACTCCGGGATCGTGGCCAGACCGTATGACCCTACCGGGTCATTCTCCGTACTCAAGTCAAGTATCCATCGTTCACAAGAGCATCTCATGACTCACCTAGCCCAATTATGGGAGGCTCGCGCCAACCTGTGTGGCGATGTCCTTGATGTTGGGTGTGGACTCGGAGGAGGCTCCCTTTTTTGGGCCCAGGAATTTGGCGCGACGGTCACCGCTGTCACCTGCGCATCGTCTCATATCTCTTGGATTACAAAATTCGCTCAACAGGCTGGGGTACCTCACCTTGTGAAACCTTTGCTCAGTGACGCCGTGCAAATACCAGGTGAAAATTGCTTTGATGCCGCCATCGCGATTGAAAGCAGTTGCCACATGCCTCGTCGCCCCTTATTCCAGCGGCTGGCTTCACTGTTGCGACCTGGTGGACGTATTTTTATTGAGGACTACTTCACCAACAAACAAGAAATCACTGACCTCTTCCACCGGCATTGGGGGTCCCCACTCGGCAGCCGTGAAGAATACCGTGAGGCGGGCGAAGAAGCGGGGCTCCGCCTTGAGTCTGTAGACGATCTCACAGAAACACTTGCTCCTTATTGGAGTCTCAGCGCTGCACTGCTTAAGGCAGAAGTCAGAAGGCGGATACTAAATTCCGCCGAGCGAGAGAAGCACACACAGTCCCTAGCCGTCCACACGAAGGTGGGGAAAGATATGTGGAGTCATGACATTGAAGCTTTGGCATTGAGCTTCCGCAAACTGTAGCTACCACTCGTAGAGCGTGCCTCTTTTTCAAGGGGGTCGTTAAGCGCAAGTGTTAGTACGAGATACCCAAAACACGCGGCGCTCAGCACGGAAGGAGCCACAGTGGGAGCCTTACTCCTGGCTCCCGAGCCGCGAGCCGTATCCTCGCCCGACATGACGAACGTATCATCTTCGTCATGTCAACAAGCAGTGGAATCCAAGGGAAGAGGAATTGGGCATTTTTTTCGCGCAGCATAACCAACCATTCCTAGTTGACTGGAACAGATTGTGCTCATTCGCGGTATTTTTATTTTCCCTGAGGACGATCTCATTTTCCTTCTCGTTCTCAGTACCGGCGTGATCCTGCTTATGGGAGGCACGGTATCCCGATTACGTCACGTTCAAAAAATGCTGAGTAGGCAAGCGATGCGCCTCAACCTTCTTATGACTGATCGAGCAAGGCCTTCGCGTCCCGTAAATCTGGCGTGTCAAAACCTTCGGTGAACCAGCTATAAATACTCGAGAGCAGATGTTGGGCTTCAGACGATTTCCCCTGGCTTCGCCACAACCGCATCAAGCTCATGGCAGCTCGTAATTCAAGCGACTTTGCCTGTTGCTTGCGCGCAATTTCAAGAGCCTTCTGAAAACATCCTTCGGCTTCCGCCTCCGCCGTGGGAACGCTGGACGCTGAGTGTTGGGAGTCGGGGACTCGGGACTTGCCTTGACTCGGCTTGTCTCGCCTGGATTTTCCTAAATTTGCCTTGACTTCCCCTAATCGCAGGGACATCTCTCCTTTCAACCGATACAACTCAGCCTCCCACCATCGTTCCTCGTTCTTATTCGTTACGACCAGTGCTTCGGCAAGCACGGCCAAGCCTTCCTGAAACCGCCCTGCTCGCCCATACGCCTCGGTAAGCTGCGCAAGCCAAGAGGGATATCCCACTTCTGCTCCAATACCTTTCCAGGCACTCATTCCTTTGTGTATCTCCGCTATTCCCTCTTCAGGTATTCCCTGTTCTGCTATTGCCCAACCGCGAAAGATCGTTGCACCGGCTTCCCAGAGCGTAAACCCCTGCTCGGTTGACAGTCGAATAGCTGCCTCGGCCTGTTCTTGCGCTGCACGTCCTTCCCGACGGAGGCGGTGACACTCCGCAGCAAAGCACAAAGCATACGCTAAGATAAAGG
>JABFSC010000652.1 GCA_013140885.1 Deltaproteobacteria bacterium
ACTCAAGAGATTTTATGGGAGTTCTTCCTATGCGATTTTCATCTATTCTGTCCCGCTTCGCCCAACTCATGTTGCTGGTCGGTGGCCTATGGTTATCGTGTGACACGCAGATCGTCTTTGCTCAAACCTGTACCGGTGGAACGGTACTCGACACGCTGAACTGGGATGACGCAACATTAGGGTGGCAATCCTCAATGAACGGTACGCAAGGGCCGCACACGTTGTACACAGACAATGGGGTGCGGGTGACCGTGACTTTTGCCAATACCTGCGGCGGTGCTCCCGCCACCGGTACCTACGTGGGTGGGACTCCTCTGCTTGGGACAACTCCCACTATTCCTGCCGGTGTCGTCGGAGATATGTTATTACGGGTGGACTGGGGGGCGACAAACTGCCAGATAGTAACGACTTGGGCCTTCTCGGTGAATGGCAGCGCCTACACCGTGCAGAACGTAACCCTCACTGTCAAAGATGTTGATCAAGACACTTTTGATGACCGCATCTTATTGACTGGCGTCACGAGCCTTGTCCGGGGCGCCGATATCACATCGGTAGCGGGTGGTGGTCACGGGGATGGTAATCCTAACGATTGTGTGGAAACCGATACGGACTGCTGGATAACCGGGACCTGGTCCAGTGCGTCCTCGATTTCTGTTACCTATAACCCTGGACCCCAGAGTCCGGCGAATCCCACTACGCAACGCATCCTGTTTTCCAATGTGACGATGTGTGTCAATCCAGCCACCGTACCAGTCACGCTCTCCTCGGTTGAAGCAACGCCAACTCCGCAGGGTGTCAGTTTCTCGTGGACGACCGCGACGGAAGCGGGCAATGTCGGCTTTCATCTGTACGAACAAAGCCCTGGCGGATGGCGGCGACTCAATACTCGTCTCATTCCCAGCCATCAAGCGAACTCCACCGTTCCACAACAGTACAGTTATGACGTTGCTAATGCGACTGGCGAATGGTTCCAAATCGCTGACGTAGACCGCTATGGACGTGAAAACCGCCATGCACCTTTTCGCCTTGGTGAGGCAAAGGGCATGCCGTCGAACCCCGATGCCATAGACTGGACCAAGGTCACCGCCGCTCCCACTCTACAACGAGGACTCGGGGCCAGCGTATCTTCTCAAGAGGTTCGCCAGGTTGCGGCGCTCACTGCTGGTACTGGACCGGTGGCGGAGTTGCGGGTGGCCCAAAGCGGCCTCGTCCGTATTACTCATCAACAACTGTTGTCCGCTGGGGTGAACTTGAGCGGTATAGCGGCAAGCCGGATTGCGCTGACCAGCCGTCAGAGACCCGTGCCGATTCGTGTCGCTCCCCTAGGAGCTTTTGGGCCAGGGTCCTTCATCGAATTTTATGGAGAAGCCGTGGACTCACTCTACACCCACACCAACGTGTACCGCCTCCATATTGATCCGACGTTGGCTCGTCGTATTCCAGAAGATACGCAACCCATTCCAGCAACAGCTCCAGCGACCTTCTATACGGAAACCCGCAAAGTAGAAAACAACCGCCTCTACAGTTTTGCCGCGCCTGGTCGTGATCCGTGGTACGACACGGATATGTTGACCTATACGACGTCCAACACGTGGACGTTTCCCATCGAGATCGACCGACTGATGCCTGGGGTCGGCTCCTCAAATGTAGCGGTCAGACTCTGGGGTGTCACGGATTGGCCTGCAACACCGGATCATCACGTCCGACTCGAACTGAATGGGCAACCCGTCGCTGATAAGCGCTTCGATGGCGCCGCGGATACGACATTACAGGCTAATCTGAGCGGGAGCACGGCTTCACTCAAGGAAGGAACGAATATCCTCAGTATTACCCTGCCGGGTGATACCGGAGTTGATTACGACTTGGTCAGCCTCGACCACTATACCATTACCTACCCTCGCGCTTTTGTTGCTCGTGACGGGCGCTTGAGTTTCACGGCGGCGGCCGCGCGATTTCGAGTAATAAACTTGCCGACCGCGAATGTCATGGTTTACCGACGGACGAAGACTCAGTTTAAACGTGTAACGCAGGTCGTCACCAAACTAGAGACGGACGGAACCTATAGTGCGAATTTTCGCGGTGAACGTTTCAGCCACGAGTATGTCGTTTCCACTGTCCAGGCGATGCGATTGCCCGAAGTGACGCCGCTTTTACAGGCGCAAGACATCACCACTGGCGCGGCGCAATATCTCATCATCGCCCATCCGAACTTCATCAAGGGATTGACGCCGCTCGTCGACGCGCGACGGAAGCAGGGGTACCAGGTCCGCGTGGTGGATGTGACCCAGATCTACGCCCAATTCAGCCACAGTGTTGTCGGTGCGGATGCCATCCGTGCCTACATTGCCTTTGCGGCAAAGAACATGGGGACGGAGTATGTGTTGTTGGTCGGCGGCGACACCTACGATTACTTGAATTATCTGGGGCTGCGTTCGGTCAGCTTCATTCCTACCCTGTATGCGCCCACTGATGACATTGTCCGGTTCGCTCCGGTCGATCCGTTGTATACGGACCTGGACAACGATGGCGTTCCTGACTTGCCGATTGGGCGGCTGCCGGTGCGGACTGAAACTGAACTGACGTCAGTGATCGCGAAGACCCTGGCGTATCCCAGCGCAGGCCACGGACGGACGGCGCTCTTCGCTGCTGATGCGTCGTTCGCGACCGACAGCGATCAAGCCATTGCCCAACTGCCGCCGCTCTGGAATGTGACACGTGCGTACCTTGATGATAGTGATCTGAATCAAGCTCGGACAATGCTCCTCAATACGATGGACCGGGGAGTGGCTCTAGCCAGTTATGTGGGCCACTCCGGACTGACGGTATGGTCGTTCGATGGCTTGTTCTCCACGGGCGATGCCGCGACGTTGATGAATGCTGGGCGACCGATGGTCGTCACGCAATGGGGGTGCTGGAATACCTACTATGTTGAGCCGCATTACAATACCCTCGCCCATCATCTCCTGTTGAGTGGGGATCGTGGGGCGGCAGCGGTTCTCGGAGCTTCGACGTTGACAGAGATTGCCACCGAAAAGGCTCTGGCCAATCGGCTGATGGGCCTCCTCGTCCAGCCAGGCCAAACACTGGGAATGGCGGTGCAGCTGGCGAAAAAAGAACTCGCGGCCCAGCAACCGCACGCGCGT
Organism: Deltaproteobacteria bacterium; assembly: GCA_013140885.1. Lineage (GTDB taxonomy): Bacteria > Desulfobacterota > Binatia > Bin18 > Bin18 > JABFSC01. The sequence goes on from JABFSC010000652.1 coordinate 3,144, forward strand.
GATGTTTTGCTGGGATGGACTTTGTTGGGCGATCCGACTTTGGTGATCGAGCCGTAACGCGACTTTTTTCAGCAAGGCAATCTCATCACTCTGCTGTCACGGAGGACCTACGGTGAATGCGTTCATGGATATCCAGGTGCACGCGCAGATGCTCGCTGACCAGGAACGCATGCAGTCGTACCGTGACGCACTCCACGAAGTCGTTCAGAAAGACGATGTTGTCGTGGACTTCGGAACTGGCACGGGTGTACTTGCCGCTTTTGCCTGCCAAGCGGGAGCAGCGCGTGTGTATGCGATCGAACGGCTGCCGATTGTCGAGGTCGCGCGGGCGACTGTCGCGGCTAGTGGCTTCGCTGACCGTGTTGTCTTTTACGAACAGGACTTCGCCACGGTGGACCTTCCACAACGGGCGGATGTCCTCGTCTCTGAAACGCTGGGCAGTTTTGGGGTTGGAGAAACCTCCTTCGGTACCTTGGTTGACTGCAGAGAGCGCATGCTCCGGCAGTCTGGCCGCATGATTCCCCATCGTGTCCGCCTTTTTGCCGCCCCAGTCTCCGCCCCAGAGTTCTACGACCTTTTATCCTTCGCGGCGACCCAGCGCTTTGGACTCGATCTCGCGGCGGCGAAAGAACTGGCACTCAACCAACATCAGGGAACTCATATCACGACCACTCAGTGCTTGAGTCCAGCAATCCCACTTTGCGCGATCAATTTAGCTACAGTAGATCGGTCAACAGCGGACCGGCTTGATATCCAAGTGGACTTCCCCCTAGAAAAAGAAGGAACGGTGCATGGGATTGCCGGGTGGTTCGAGGCTGACCTCACTCCGTCAGTCACACTGAGTAACGCACCAACTCGGCGCCCTTCCTCGTGGCAGCACAGCTTTTTCCCACTGTTGCAGCCTGTCGCCCTGATTGGCGGTGAACATCTGACTCTCCGTCTCCGCATGGACTGTCTCGATACCGACCACTTCATCTGGCGATGGGATTCGCGAATAGCACGGGTTGAGCACGGAATCCGCGTCATGGTGGCGCATTTTCAACAAGATAGTTTTCGGGGGCGGATCATAAGTCGCAACCCGCTGCGTTCCACTGCTCCCGCCTATGCGCCACGGTCGACACCAGACGGAGAAGTGACCCGTTTTCTTCTTGAGCACGTTGACGGTACCCAAACCGAAGAGGATTTGATTGCGTTGTGGCATCGGCAACATCCACCCACCACAGCCCCAGATCAACGATCCCGCCTTCAGCGTCTGATACGACGGGCGTTGGTATTGGGTGATATCGCCTAGCGCCTATGCGGCGCGCTTTGCTCACACTCCCATCACATGGCCTCGGTGTTGAAGACCGGGTCTTGTTGTGTTCGGCGCACCCCCAAGTGACGCCGGAACGTTACGAGCAGTTGACGAAGCTGCTGGCCTCCGTGCTTGATTGGGA
>JABFSC010000120.1 GCA_013140885.1 Deltaproteobacteria bacterium
ATCCCGCGCAAGTGGAGAAATCACTTTCACTCCGTGATCCGCAGCTTGTTGGAACGGCGGAGGAAATCCAGGGGCGCGTCAAAGCGCTGGCCGCTGTTGGGGTGCGCCATTTCATTCTCTCTCTGACACCGCCGTATGATCGCGCGATGATGAAACGGTTCGCGACCGAGGTGATGCCCGCATTGCGGAAGGGGTAGCGCCAACGGCAGCCTGGAGGCCACTCTGTTTCCTCCGGGCTCCATTGCGCACTTGCACCCCGTCTTCCGTCCTCGGTCTCACCCCACCAGATCGACAAAATTCCGGGCGTAGAACCGCTCTTTGGCCGCTTCGTTGATGTTCGGCATCGACATCTCGAAACGCTTGAGCGGATGGCGTCCCCCTTCGATATGGGGATAGTCAGAGGAGAACATGAACAAGTCGTCTCCCGCTTGCTCAATCATCCATCCCACGGGCTCGGTCGGATGAGGGGTGAACCGCAACTGCCGGTGCACGTATTCCGAGGCGCGTAGCGGCAAGGCGAGCCCCGGCTCGGTACGCACGAAAATCTCTTGCGCGGCATCCAAGCGCTTGAGCCACGGCACCACCCACATCGCGCCTTCCTCGATACAGCCGCCGCGTAACCGTGGAAATTGCTCGAAGGTCCCGTCGAGTACCATCGCCCCGAGAAAAATTTCGGACGGCGTATGCAACACCAAATAATCCTTGGCGCGAATGCTCTCGCCGCCACCGAGAAAATCGGTAGTCACGCGCCCGTTGTTCAGATACGCCGGTGAGACTACACGCGGGTCGGTGCCCACATGGAGCACGAACGGCAGGTTCGCGTCCTGAAGTCGCGCCCAGACGCCATTAAACAGTGGGTGCGTCGGTGACACATCGCCCGGCAACACGGCGGGAATCCACACCGCGCCGCAACCGAGTCGAATCGCTTCGTCGATTTCTCGTTCGGCCAGCTCTGGCACATCGAGTGACACGAACCCAACTGGCACTAGCCGTTTGTCATGCGCGCAGAAGTCGGTCATGGCACGATTAAGCGCGCGGGCGCCACCGTACAGCACCTCCGGGTCGCGTTCGCGTTGGCCAAACATCCCCCAGAATTGCGACATGGCGATGGACGGAAAAACCAACTGGCGCTGGAAGCCGAGCATGTCCAGCGCGCGGGTGCGTTCTTGTGGGTCGGAGGCTCCAAAGGCTTCCCACCCTTTGAGGTTCATCAAATTGGCTTCGATATTGAGCGCCGCCCAATGCGCGGCGTCGCGTTTTTTGCCAATGGCGTCCGCCATGCGGCCGCTGGCATTGAAGTTTGGCGGCAGTATACGTGCGCGCACATGCGGGTCGGCGTACGAAACCAGCCAGTCCGGTGTTTCCATCAGGTGACTATCGGCATCATTGAAAATCCTACCTTCGGCGTATGGCACTGCGTGGTCCTCCTCTTTGGCTCATGGCAGAAGCTCTCCTCACCATAGAGTGAGCGGAACGAACGGGCCATAAGCCATAAGCTGCCTCGTCTCGATTGTTGATAAACTTCGTCGTTCCGTCTATGGCTGTGAGGTCGAAAGTGCTGGACACAATGGAGGGAGAACGTGACGTACACACTCAAGGATCAAGCCTGCATTGTCGGGGTTGGCGAGACGGCATTCACGCGCGGGGTGAATAAAAGTGAGTTTTCGTTGATACTCGAAGCCTCAATGAACGCGATCACCGACGCCGGTCTGAAGCCACACGATATCGATGGCATTCTGCCGCCACCGATGCCAACTTCGACCGCGGAACGGTTCGCCGCCAATCTGGGAATCGAGGATTTGCGCTACTCCAGCACGATCCACATGGGTGGCGCGAGCGCCGTGACGGCGTTGCAAAGCGCGGCGTTGGCCGTGGCCTTTGGGGTCGCCAAGAATGTCCTCGTCCCTTTTGGCTGGAAGGGATATTCCGGAGCGCGCGTGCGCAGCATCGGCAGCGAGGATGACAACAGCATGGGCAATGCCTTGGCGAGTCTGATGACGACCGTCAATGAGTATTACCTTCCCTTTGGCGCGTCGGTGCCCGTGCAATGGTACGCGTGGCTCGCGACCAGACACAAAGAGCTCTATCACATTCCCGATGAGGCAACCGGGGCGGTGGCCATCGCCTCGCGCAAACATGCGCAGCTCAACGACAAAGCCTACATGCGGGGCCGCTCACTGACGATGGACGATTACCTGAACTCCCGCTGGATCGCCAAGCCGTTTCGGCTGCTGGACTGCTGCTTGGAGACGGACGGAGCCTGCGCGGTCGTGGTCTCCTCGGCGGAACGGGCCAAGGATTGTCAGCACACACCCGTCTATATCTCCGGAATCGCCGAAGGACATCCGTATCCAGCGGATGATATTCCCGCGCGTCCCGATCCCTTTGTGATCGGGCTACACTTCGCCACTCCCAAAGCGTTACAAATGGCCGATGTAAGCCTCAAGGACCTGAACTTCATCGAAATCTACGACTGTTTTACCTACGTCGTGCTGCTGCAACTGGAGGCCTTGGGCTTTTGCCAACGTGGCGAAATCGCCGATTTTGTCAAAGGTGGCCGGCTGGAACTGGGGGGCGAGCTACCGATCAACACGCATGGCGGGTTACATTCCGAAGCGCATGTCGCGGGCTTGAACCATGTAGTCGAGGCCACACGTCAGTTACGCCACCAGTGCGGCGCGCGCCAGGTGCCCAACGCGCAACTCGGTCTCGTGACCGGCTGGGGTGATTTTGGCGATGGCAGCCTGGCCATACTGCGCAGATAAGGTTCTGCAGTCTCACATTCACATTGATTGATGGAAGAGGAGAAAACAGTATGTCGATCACAGTCTTCCCAATGACTCCACATCTTGGCGCGGAAATCGGGGAGATCGATTTGTCGCGACCGCTCAGTCCCGCCGATGTCGAAGCGATGAAACAAGCCTTCTGGCACTACGGCGTGCTGATCTTTCCCGACCAACAGCTCACCGAACAGCAACACCTGGAGTTCGCGAAATACATCGGCCCACTGGAGACCAGCATCTCCGTGCTCAATGCCAACGACGAAAAATTACGAGTCCCACCCGAAATCGCCGATGTCTCGAATCTCAACGCGCGGAACGAAATTTGGGGCGAGCAGAGCCGCATTCGTCGGCTGCAAATGGGCAATCGGCTGTGGCACACGGATAGTTCCTTCAAGTACTTGCCCGCGCGCGCCTCGCTGCTGTACGCCCGCGCGATTCCCCCGATTGGTGGCCACACCGAGTTCGCCGACCTGCGGGCCGCGTATGATGCGCTCCCCGAAAACAAGAAGCGGATGCTCACGGGCTTGGTCGCCGAACATGCGCTGTCCTACTCACGCGCGCGTATTGGCTTTCGCGATTTCACCGAGGCGGAGTCAAAAAACCTGCCGCCCGTGCCCCAAGTGATGGTGCGCACGATTCCAGAAAACGGACGCAAGTCACTCTACGTCGCGTCGCATGTCGGGCGGATTCTGGGTATGCCAGAGGAGGAAGGCCGTGCGCTCGTGGATGAACTCCTCGCGCATGCCACGCAACGGCAGTTTGTCTACACCCATCGCTGGCGTGTGCACGATCTGGTGATGTGGGACAACCGCTGCTGTCTCCATCGCGGCACGGATTATGACGATTTACGCTGGAAACGCGACATGCACCGCGCGACTGTCTCCGACATCGCCAACACGTGTGAGCAAGAAAACATTGAGGTCACCGCCGCGGCGGCGGTGTGATTGGAAGGAACAAGACAATGGCAAAACATTTGGACGGAAAAATCGCGTTAGTAACCGGTGGCGGGTCAGGCATCGGTCGGGCGACCGCGCTCGCCTTTGCTCGCGAAGGAGCGAAAGTGGTGGTTGCTGACGTTGTGGTCGAGGGCGGTGAGGAAACCGTCAAGCAGATTACCGGCATGGGCGGAGCCGCCATATTTGTGAAAGCGAACGTGGCGGAAGCGAGTGAAGTCGAAGCGATGGTCAAACAGGCGGTCGCGACCTACGGACGCCTCGACTGCGCCTTCAATAACGCGGGGATCGCCGGGGCCGCGGCTCGCACGGCGGAATACACGCAATCACAGTGGGACCGGGTCATCGCCATCAATCTCACTGGCGTATGGCTTTGCATGAAATACGAAATCGAGCAGATGCAAAAGCAAGGCGGCGGCGCGATCGTCAACACCGCGTCAGTGGCGGGTCTGGTGGGGTTTCGGCATGGCCCGGCTTACGTCGCGGCGAAACATGGCGTCGTGGGACTCACCAAGACCGCGGCACTGGAATATGCCAAGGCGAACATTCGGGTGAACGCGGTTTGCCCCGGTGTGATCCGCACGCCGATGTTTGAGAAGGGCATGCAAATCGACCCGCGTATTGAGACGACAATGTCTGCGCGCGAACCAATCGGACGGTTGGGGAAGCCAGAGGAGATCGCCGAAGCGGTGGTGTGGCTGTGTTCTGAAGCGGCCTCGTTTGTCACGGGGCTGCCGATGGCGGTCGATGGCGGGTGGGTGGCGCAGTAAGGCGAGAAAGAAAGCGGTCGGCATTCAGCGGTCAGCTTTCAGCAAAAACAGGGAAATGCCTCAGGGA
>JABFSC010000751.1 GCA_013140885.1 Deltaproteobacteria bacterium
CGCTCGTGAGCAATGGGTGATCGGCGGTCGTCACAATCAACGGCTCGTGTTCGGGTTGGCTAGTGAAATACTGCAAGACACTCTCGCTGGGAGACCGCCCCTGCGTATGATGCACGCGCACCACGCCAGCCTCGATCAGCGGACGTAGTTCAACCAGGCCATCGAGAATTGTCGGGTCGTCGAGACTCATCACAATCCGTTTCACGCTCGGCACGGCGCGCAGACTGCGCACGACTCGGACGATCATCGGCACCCCGACAATCGGCACGAGAATCTTGTGACTCACGCCCGCATGTTGCGCGACCGGGTCAGTGGGGCCGCGTCGTCCAGCCAAGAGGAGGACGGTAAACGGAGTCGCGGAAGCGGATATCGTCCGTTCCACTCGGTGCACAATACTGTCGGTGTCCAATGGAGAACTCGATTCTTTCAATCAGCTTGAGGGAGGTCGGAATGTGGAAGATTCGTCGGATAATTTTCCCTGCGTGGGCAGTATATCTGGATAATCTTCCCTCACAAGGCGGAATATCTTCTCGGATACCGTCCTCAGCTTTCCTCGGAGGAAAGAGGGTGCGTTCGCCCGTCGAAATCCACGAGGTGGGTTGACGCTGTGGAAGGTGCCACATACCTTCGCCAGCAAAATTCACGGTTTCGTTACTCACTATGCATATATGGATTGACGCCACGCGCCCAACGAGCGCGCTCTCAATGTTCGGCATGACGCTGCTCGAACGCCAACTCCGCACTACCAAGGAAGCAGGTCTCCACCCAACCACGATCTCGGTCCTTCTCCCTCCAGGGGACAATCCCCCTGCCGCACTCCCCGACCGTCTCGGGCACGAGATGTCTCTCCAGTGGGTCAACACTGGCGGATCGTTCGGTGACCATCTCACGCAAGCGCTCCAGCAAAAACCCGACATCCCGCTCTTGGCGCTTGAAGCGGACGCGGTCGTCGATGCGCGACTCTTACGCCACATCGGCGCGCAATCTGGTTCTCTCGCGGCACGTGGCGGTGAAGGAGCGGAACGGACGGCGGTCCTCCGTCTTGAGTCTGGTGCCACTCTCGCTGGGCTCGCTGACGCGCCCCTACACGAACTAGCGGACGAGAGTATCGCACGCGGCACCCTTCTGGAGTTGCCCCTCCAAGAGGTCCCAACTCACATCAGGGTGCTACGCCGGGATTTACCACCCAACCTGTTTCGCGTGACCGATGCCGCGAAACGGGATGACACCGAACGCTTCCTCTTCCAGTCCAACTATAAGGGCTCGACCGATTTCTTCACCAAGTATGTCTATCCGCCGCTCGTCTGGCGCATGGTGCGTCCCCTCGCCCGCTGGCGCGTCCATCCCAATGTGGTCACCGCCATCAGTATTGTCCTGACGCTCTGGGCGGTGCCGCTCTTCGCTCAAGGCCGGTGGGTCGAGGGCCTGCTCATGGCGTACGCCATGAGTGTCTTGGACTCGGTCGATGGCAAGCTGGCCCGGTTGACCTTTCGCTCCTCATGGTTGGGCAATATCCTCGATCATGGACTTGATTTGATCCATCCGCCGCTGTGGTATTTTGGCTGGGCCTGGGCACTTGGGGGTGGCACTCTCACCGCGCCCATCTTCCAGGCCGCGATCTGGATGGTGGTCTTTTACTTTCTTGACCGGCTGGTCGTGCGGCTGTTCACCGCTCGCACCGACCGCTCGCTGCACAGTTACACCCCACTCGACGTACAACTGCGCACCTACATCTCGCGGCGCAACATTAACCTACCACTCTTCACCGTGGGGTTGCTGCTCGGTATTCCCAGTTTCATCTTCGGCTTCATCGTCCTCTGGCAATTCGCCACGCTCGTCTACCATTACACCAGGCTCGTACAGTTCTGGGATGTGAAGACGACAGGAGACCGAGGACCGGAGACCGGGGATTTGGGACCGAGGACTGAGGACTGAGATGATGAGTGTTCTTGAGTATAGGGGCAATGCCATTCTTGATTTTTCGTTCCCCGTCCCCTGTCCCTCGTCCCCCATGTGAGCCCCACCATGCGCTTGTTAATCGTCTTTGCCCGCATGTACCCCTGGCGCAGTCTGGGGATGCTCGGCTGCCTGTTGTTGGCGGCGGTAGTCGAGGGCCTCGGACTCTCCACCCTCCTGCCCTTGTTGAGTCTCGCCACGGAAGCGGACCTTGGCGCGTCACCCGCACTGAGCCATAAACAATCACAACTCGAGCAGACCGTCAGAGCCCTCCTCGCCACGGTCAACCTCCACCCCACCATCGGGCTGCTGCTCCTGCTGGTGGTCCTGAGCATGGTCCTCAAAGCGACCTTGGTGCTACTGGCGCAGAGGCAGGTGGGCTATACGGTCGCGCAGGTGGCCACGGACCTGCGCTTGGGACTGATTCGCGCGATCCTGGCGGCCCGCTGGGGGTTCTTCGTCCGCCAACCGGCGGGCACCTTCGCCAATGCGTTCACCACCGAAACCTCGCGGGCCGCGCATGCGTATCAGTCCGGAGCTACGATCGTCGCGGCCTCGGTCGAAACACTTCTGTACGTCGGCATCGCGCTCACGGTCTCCTGGCAAGCCACGCTGGTCGCGGTCATCGCTGGCGTGTGCATTGTGTCCATGCTTCATCGCTTCGTGCGAATGACCCGCCACGCTGGCAAACGGCAAACGTTATCACTGAAAGCGTTGCTGGGGCGACTCGCCGACATGCTGTACGCGGTCAAGGCGCTCAAGGCGATGGCCAAGGAAACGCAAGTCTCGCTGTTGATCGAGAAGGAGACCCGCCGCCTCAATCGCGCCTTGCGCCGGGAGGTGTTCAGCAAGGAGGTGCTGAAGGCATTGCAGGAACCGATTATCGTCTCCGCCCTTGCCGCGGGCATGTATGTCGCGCTCACCTACTGGGCGGTTCCACTGAAGACGCTCATCCTGATGGCGCTGCTCTTCGGACGGGCGATGGCGAGTTTCAGCAAGGTCCAAAAGCAGTACCAACAAATGGTGACGGGCGAGAGCGCCTTCTGGTCATTGCAGGATACGATTGCCCGGTCCCAAGCCGCGCGCGAGCCGGCCTTGGGAGCCACGCGCCCCGTCGCTCGCAGAGACATCACGCTCCACGATGTGAGTTTTTCGTATGACGAGCATCACGTGTTACGGAACGTTTCTCTGACCATTCCCACCGGCCAGATGACGGCGATTATCGGCCCTTCAGGCGCGGGCAAGACCTCGATTGTTGATCTCATCGTGGGGCTGGTGCGGCCACAAGCGGGCGATGTGTGGCTCGACGACACGCCGCTCGCCGACATTGATATTACCGCGTGGCGGCAGCGGGTGGGCTACGTGCCACAAGAAACGCTGCTGCTCCATGACAGCATCTTCGTGAATATCACGCTGGGGGAGCCGGACATCACGGAAGCGGACGTGGAAACCGCGCTCCGAGCCGCCGAAGCATGGGATTTCATCGCCGCGCTGCCGGAAGGTATCCACACGCTCGTGGGCGAGCGCGGCTCCCGTTTTTCCGGCGGGCAACGACAACGCATCGCCATTGCCCGCGCCTTAGTGCATAAACCACACCTCCTGATTCTCGACGAAGCCACCGCTTCACTGGACCCAGTGAGCGAAGCCACGATCTGTGACACAGTGCGCAAACTGCGCGGCACAACGACGATTCTAGCGGTCACTCATCAACCCGCGTTGTTGGACGTTGCCGATCTGGTCTATCGCCTGGAACATGGTGTGGTCCAGCAACAAGTGCTACCGCAGCAGGCGGGGAATGCAGCGACGATGCGGGTGGCGTAAGCCGCGCTATTGTTCCATCCGCGCCAGCATCTCCTCCGTACTCCCGCCGTAGTTCTTCTCCGCGTCACGATCAAACGTCAGCACGATCAACGTCGCGCCCTGAGCGCCACAGGTCAGCGCCGACGCCTGTTCACCCGCCGCCACGAAACGCAGTCCCTTGGGTCCAAGCTGTTTCCCATCAGCGGACGCCGTTCCGGTCAGCACCACTTCATACCGCCCATACGTCGGGGCTTCAGCCGCGAACCGCATCCCCGGCGGACATTCGAGTATTTCCACGGAAGGGCCACGACTCGCGGGAATCAACACCTTGCGACGCGCGCCGTCATGGCCTGGCAGTGGCTCCCATTCGACCTCATGCGCGCAACAGGTGAATTCTCGTCCCCGCGTGTTGGCTTGGCGACGGCGCTCCTTGTCGCGCATCATAATGACGCCACCGGGTTTGGTGTGCAGCACCAGCATGCTGTGGCCACCGCTGACCTTGAACGGCCCATACGGCACGTTGTGCTCCGTGTAATGCACGGCGGGCGCATCCAGCCGAAAGACCGGGAACTCCATCGACCCTTCGAGCAACAGTTGAAACTGCGCCGCCAAGTGAAAGTGTGGCTCCACTTCATATCCCTCGGAAATGCGAGCATGAATGGCCTCCGGTCCGTCATCCGCGCCTTTGAGGTACATCTGCAACCGGACCTCTCCCCCACCCTCCAGTGGCAGGGTTTTCCACGCGACTTCGGACGACTCAATGGTGAACTGTTGGGTATTCATCGGTGCTCCCTCCTTTTGGTCATGCCTCAAGATTCAACGGCCCAAACGCCGCCGCATCGCCACGACGAATGCGCTCCAGGCCATCCGTGCCCTCATCGCAATACAGCTCGATGCCGTTTCCTTCGGGATCGGCGAAATAGATGCTCTTGGTGATGAAGTGATCGACCGTGCTCATCGGAATGTTATGGGCCTTCAGCGTCCGATAGCATTCCTTCAGCTCCTCGAAACCACCGACCTGCAAGGCGACATGATGGAGCCCCACTTGTTGCGCCTTCACCGGCTCGGCGTCCGACGGCACTTCCAAGACGGCGAGATCGTGATGCTGTGTCCCCAGCGAGAAGAACACGCCGCGAATGCCACGTGGACGGTCGAGCCGTGTCACCACCTCGAAGCCCAGCACCTCGGTATAGAACTGCTCCAGCTTCTTGAGATCGCGTCCTTTCAAGACCACATGGCCAACTTTTTTTGGATGAATCATTGCCTTTCCCTCCTTCGGGGTGCTATCAGACCACAAATCAGGGGCGGTTGTCACGAGGTTTTTCGACGCCCAACTTTCGTTACCACGCACGAACCCCAAGGAGGCCACCATGAACACAATTCCCGTGAATGGCGCCAGGAATGGAGCCGTTGCTTGTCCCTGGCCGGACGATGCGGATATTCACGTGCCCTACCAAGTCTTCCTCGACCCCGCGCTCTATGCCCAAGAGCAAGAGCGGATTTTCCGCGGACCAATCTGGAGCTACGTGGCGCTGGAAGCCGAAGTCCCCAACCCGCAAGACTTCAAGGCCACCTTCATCGGTGACACGCCCATCGTGGTCACCCGCGCGAAAGACGGCGCGCTCCATGCTTTCATCAATCGTTGCGCCCATCGTGGGTCACTCGTCTGCCGCGAGCCACGCGGCAATCGCGCGACCCAAGTCTGTGTCTATCATCAGTGGAGCTATGATCTGGCGGGCAATCTCATTGGCGTGCCGTTTCGCAAAGGCGTCGGCGGAGCACCCGGCTATCCCGACGATTTCCAGCCCGCCCAACACTCCCTGCGGAAACTGCGGGTCGCGACCTACAAGGGGCTGATCTTCGCTTCCTTCGACGCGACCGTCGAACCGCTGGATGATTATCTCGGACCACAAATGCGGGCGACACTGGATGAGGTCTTCACTCGTCCGATTCGTGTGCTCGGCAACGGACGGCAGTTCATTCGCGCCAACTGGAAACTGTACGCCGAGAATGTGCGCGACCCTTATCATGCGAGTCTCTTGCATTTGTTTCACGCTACTTTTGGCACGTATCGCTCCTCACAAGGTGGTGGGATGGCGATGGACGCCAAAGGCCGCCACGGCGCGCTGCACGCCTACCGCCGGTCGGACGCGGAAGAGCGCACCGCGTACAAAGAGGCGGAGATTCGCTCCTATCAGGAGAAATACTCCTTGGCCGACCCGTCACTGTTACAAGGGCGACCGGAGTTTCCGGGGCTGATGATTCAGACGATTTTTCCTTCGCTGGTCGTGCAGCAAATCCAGAATACGCTGGCGGTCCGGCACATCATCCCGCGTGGGCTCGACCAGTTCGAGTTGATTTTCACCTTCTTTGGTTATGCCGATGATGACGCCGAGATGCTGGCGATCCGTCGCAAGCAAGCCAACCTGGTAGGACCAGCGGGGTTGATCTCAATGGAAGACGGTCACGCCGCCGAGTTGGTCCAGCAAGCGATTATCCGCGATCAGCAGCGCGCCTCGCTGGTCGCGATGGGCGGACGGGGAATCGGCGGCGAGGACAGCCTAGTGTCGGAAACGGCCATTCGGGGGTTCTGGCGCTATTATCGAGAGTTGATGGGCATTCCCGCACCAACGACAAAGGAGCAGACATGGACGCGCGAGAATTACGTGTCACAGTAGATGAGTTGTTGGCGGCTTACGTGCGTTGCATCGACAATGACCGGCTGGAAGAGTGGCCAGATTTCTTTACCGACCCGTGCCTGTATCAGATCATGCCGCGCGAGAACGCCGAGCAGGAGTGGCCCATCGCGATGGTCTATTGCGACAGTCGTGGCATGCTCCGCGACCGGGTCGTGGCGCATCGCAAGGCGAACATCTACGCGCCGCATGCGTATCGCCATATCGTCAGCTCACTCAACATGACGCGACACGACGATGGCACGGTGCGCGCCTCCGCGAATTTCGTGGTGTATCGCACGATGCTCGACGCCATTGAGTACGGTCACACCGAAGTGTTTAGCGTCGGGGAATACCGGGATGTGATCGTCATGGAGAACGGCACGGCGAAGTTTCGGGAAAAGACGGTGGTGGTCGATACGGCGCGGGTGCTGTCGCTGTTGGTCACGCCGCTGTAAAACTCATCCATACACGTACCCCAGGGGAGACCACTATGGCGAAATCAGCAATGATTCGGGCCCGCATAGAGCCAGAACTGAAAGAAGAGGCCGAAAGTATTTTCAGCGCCTTGGGATTGTCGATCACCGAGGCGCTCACGTTATTTTATCGGCAAGTGAAATTGGAGAAAGGCTTACCGTTTGCCGTCCGCATTCCCAACCGCACGACGCGGCAAACATTGCAAGATACGGATGCGGGCCGGAACCTTGTGCGAACGAAAGACGCTCAGGACCTGTTTGAGAAACTGGGAGTCTAATGCGCACACCGAGTTTCACCCGGCAATTCGAGAAAGACCTGAAACGGGTCAAAAAACGCGGGAAAGAAATAGGGAAAATCAAAGAAGTGATGCGCCGGTTGATCGCGGAAGAGCAACTGGCGGAACGATACCAAGACCACCCCTTAATTGGAAATTACAAAGATCGGCGCGAGTGCCACGTTGAACCGGACTGGTTGCTGATTTACAAACTGGCCGGGACAACAATCACTTTTGAGCGAACTGGCACGCACTCGGATTTGTTTGAGTAACTCCTGATTCTGAGGGTGGGTGTCGATCCCGTGTGGATATTGTCGCTACTGGTCACGTCACTAAACGCCAATAGCATGAAGTGCGCGTCTGAGTTCCCTCTCCCGGCTGGGAGAGGGTGAGGGTGAGGGGGATCAAGTGACCTTTCCTTACGTCACGCTCCCAGGGCGGCAGCCTTATTTCTGCTGATTCCCCCACCGATCCCAGTGAATCACTTCTTCCACCGGTCGGCGCGAGACCGGGCCAAACTTCCCTTGCGGATACCCCATCGGGATCATCGCCGCGACTTCCATCGTCTCAGGAATCCCGATCCGTTGCTTCAAGGTATCCTCAAAGAAGCTGTGGATCGTGGTAAGCGTCGCGCCAATGCCAAGCGCGCGGCAGGAGAGCAGGATGTTTTGCACCGCCGGAAAGATCGACCCATACACCGCCAGCTTGCTGGCCCGCTTGTTCAACGGCGCGACCGGGGAATACTCCTGTTGTACGCATGCCAGTAGAATCACCGGTGCTTCATCCAGGTGAGCGGCGAGATCAGAGGCCGCGTTGTACATCCGTATCTGCGCGGGGGGAATTCCTTCCGTGGAAGAGAGGGAGCTTTGCGCGCGCAAGGTTTGCCACGTGTTCCAGTAATAGTCACGAAGAAACCGCTTCAGCTCTGGGTCCCGCACCAGCACGAACGCCCAGTCCTGCACGTTGCCGCCGCTGGGGGCGCGGATGCCCGCGTCAACGATTTTCTTGAGCGTGGCTTCTGGGATCGGGTCGGGTTTGAGACGGCGCATCGCGCGCGTGGAATGGATAATCTCGAAAATTCCTGGCTCTGACATGACTTCCTCCTTGCAAGCGTTATCCGTGCAGAATCATCGCCGTGTTGGGCACGCCATTTCCGGAGGTCACCAGGGAAATTTCCGCGCCCTTCACTTGATTGATCGCCTGGCCGCGCAGTTGGCGGACCGATTCAATAATGTTCTCCATGCCATGAATGTACCCCTCGGAGAGGTTGCCGCCGCTGGTATTGAACGGCAGCGATCCCGTGGCCTGAAGAAGTTTGCCATCGGAGACGAAGGGGCCGCCTTCCCCGCGTTTGCAGAACCCTAACTCCTCGAACGCAAACAGCACCAGCGGCGTGAAATGGTCATAGAGGAAACAGACGTCGATATCCTTGTGCGTGATGCCCGCGCGGGCGAAGAGGTCTTTCCCGACCACGGTGGATTCGGTCTCCGCATTCTCGATATTTTTCACCACGCGGTGCATGTTCCACTCACCCGCCCCAAACGCGCCGCTCATAATCGAAATCGGCTTGTGCTTGAGGTCCTTCGCGCGTTCGGCGGAGGTAATGACCACCGCGGCTCCCCCATCCGTCTCGAGACAGCAGTCCAGCAGATGCAACGGGTCGGCGATCATGCGCGAGTTCTGATGATCTTCGATGGTAATCGGACGATTGCGCATCACGGCGTTGGGATTATTTTGCGCGTGCGTGCGGCACGCAACGGCGATCGCGCCAAAGTGTTCACTCTTGGTGCCATAGAGGTGCATGTGCCGACGCGCGGCGAGGGCCACCATCTGCGCGGGCGTGAACAGACCATACGGCTCCTGATACGCGGCGGCTCCAGAGGCGCCACGGCGCACGGAGGCCTGACCATAGCGTGGCGTCCCACGCCCGGACCGTTCGTTCATCGCGCGGAACGCGACCACGCAATTCGCCATACCGGTCGCCACCGCCATCGCGCCAAGCAGAATCGAGCCCACTGGGCCACCACCGCCACCGTAAGCGACCTCACCAAAAAATCGCAGCCGTGGAATGCCCAGGTTCGCGGCGATATCGACCGGGTCATTATTGTCCATTGTGTATTTGCCGATGCCATCAATATCGCTCGGCTTGAGGCCAGCGTCGGCGATCGCGTTACGAATCGCTTCGACGGCGAGGCTCATCTCGCTCCGGCCTGAGTCCTTGGAATACTCCGTGTGACCCACGCCAACAATCGCGGTTTTGTCTTTGAGTGTTTCGATCATAACCCCCTCCTGCGCGGGGATTAGAGCATAGTGCTCTCGGCTTTGCCACTGCGGGAAATTGTGTCATCGCGCCATCGGGTCATTGCGTCATTGAGTCATTGAAAAAAATGTTTTCTTCAATGACTCAATGACCTGATGATTCAATCTTCCTTCGTTGAGCCGCGTGCTGAAGTCGGCTACAGTTTCCAAAAATTTCAACCATGAGCAATTCCACACCTCCCCTCTTCACCCGAGACTTCGTGCTTCTCTGTCTCGTCACCTTTAGTTATTTTTCGAGCTTCTTCTTTTTCTTTCCGACCTTGCCGTTCTTTATCACGCATCTGGGTGGCCGCGCGTCGGATGTCGGACTCTTGATCGGGCTGTCGAGTTTGGTCGCCTGCCTGGTGAAACCGTTCGCCGGACGGTGGGTCGATCAGCATGGGCGCGTGAGGCTGATGAGCGTGGCCGCGGGCGTCTTCGCGTGCATGGCGGTGATGCACGCCTGGGCGTTGAGCCTCGCGATTTTGCTCGCCCTGCGTATTGTCTATGGCATCGCGTTGGGTTGTTTCACCACGGCGTCAGGTGCGTATCTCGCCGATGTCGCTCCCCCCGCGCGCCGAGGAGAAGCCGCGAGTTATTGGGGCCTGGTGAACCCGTTGGCGATGGGCATTATCCCACCACTCGCGTTGGGACTGATGAGCAGCTCGGCACTTCACCCCACCGAGGAACGCCTCGCCGCCGTGTTGCCGGGCTTGGCGGACACGTTGGCGTGGCCGGAGAACTTCGCGCTGCTGTTCTTCACCGCGTCTGGGTTTTCCTTTCTGGCGTGCCTGCTGAGTTTTGGCATGCGTGAACTCCATACGCCCTCGCCTTTGGCTCAGCGTCGTCCGTGGTTCGCGCGCGAGGCGCTGTTTCCCATGACCGTCAACTCGCTTCTCTATATGACGTTCACCTCGTACACGACATTCTTGCCGCTGTACGCCTGGACGCTCGGCATGCGGAACGCTGGGTATCTCTATTCGACCTACGCGCTCGCCTTGCTGAGCACGCGATTCTTCACGGCTCGGGTCAGCGACCAGCACGGACGAGCAGCTGTCATCATCCCTGGATTAGGGGCCGCGCTCCTCGCGTTGTTGGTGCTCGCCTGCGCGCCAAGCAGCCCGTTTCTCTATCTCGGAGTGATTCTCTACGGCTTGGGATTTGGCCTCGCGCAACCAGGGCTGAGCGCGTTTATGATTGATCGCCTCCCGCCAGAGCGGCGGGGATTGGGCATGAGCACCTTTGGGCAAGGGCTCGACCTGGGCATGGGGATTGGCGGGATATTAATGGGCACCATCGCCACCCACATTGGCTTTAGTGCCATGTATCTATGTGGCAGTGGCTGTATTACTGGCGCGCTGGTGATCTTTCTCGTGGGGACTCACACCGCGCGCCAGGCTGGATCGTTAGAATCCTAAGAACGGCAGAAAGATCATCTTCGCCACTATTCCGCCAACGAGCGCGGTACTAAAGAGCGCTTCTTCGGCCTTTTCCTGAAAAGTCTTGGGCTCTTCCATTTGTTTCACCTGCTCCTCCCACTCTTTCGTTGGTTCCGTCGCAGAGAGTAATTCGCTCTGTTCGAGAACCTTACTGTCCCACTTCGGTGAATCGGCGAAAAACGGATCCTCGAATGGGTCTTTGCCCTCAACGAGGAACGCATCGTCCATGGCGGACTTCTGCGCGCTACAGGCATTGAGAAACAACAGGACAACAATGAGCAGGGTTTTCCCCAAAAGAAACCTCACCTTCCTCGTCCACATCCGCTACCTCCACACCATCAAGATTGATCGAGCAACGGTAGCACGGGACGTTGGGACAAGCCAGCGAGAAAACGTAACCGGGAATGCGCAGGTCCGCCAATGAGCAAGAAGATGATCCTGGAGGAGTATCTGATGACCGGGGCCGAGATGACGAGTCAGATGAAGCGGGTCCGCGAAGAGTTTTCTTTCTGCTCCACGACACGCTTCAATTCGTCGGTAATTACACTTTGGCTGAACTTCATGCTATTGCCCACGGAGAGGGACGGCCCAGCGTGGCGGCTCTCCCAATAATGAAAAAGGAGTATCTCATGGCGGATATCATTCTCTACGAAAATCGCGGGCGCGTCGCGCTCATCACCATCAACCGGCCGGAAGCACGCAATGCCATCAACCGCGAGGTGCGCGAAGGGTTGGCCGCCGCGTTGGAGCGGTTCGCGAATGATGGAGAAGCCCGTGCCGCGATTCTCACCGGGGCGGGCGACAAGGCGTTTTGCGCGGGCGCGGACCTCAAGGAGATGGCGCAAAAGAAGATCGGCAGCCTCCCGCGTAATGCGCTTCCGATGCTCAACGTCAACATTCATGTTTCCAAGCCCGTCATCGCGGCGGTGAACGGCGTGGCCTATGCGGGTGGCTGGGCCATGGTCCAGATGTGCGATCTCGTGGTGGCGGCGGACTCGGCACGCTTTGCCATTACCGAGGCCAAGGTCGGACGCGGGATGCCGTGGGCGGTGCCCCTGACCCACATGATCCCTCAGAAAGTGTTGCTCGAAATTCTGCTCACCGGCGATCCGATCTCCGCGCAACGGGCCTACGAAATTGGGTTCGTGAATCATGTCGTGCCACAAGATCAACTCATGCCAAAGGCGATGGCGCTGGCCGAGACGATCGCCGAGAATGCCCCGCTAACGGTCGCGGCGGCCAAGGAGATGGTCTACCTGGCGACGGACACCGGGCGCATGGCCGGACTGGAAGCAGCCCGACATCTGTTCGATCATGTCTATCGCAGCGAGGACGCGCTGGAAGGACCACGGGCGTTCGCGGAGAAACGGAAGCCGCAGTGGAAAGGGCGGTGAGAGGACGCATCCGAGTCCAACGAATCGCAGGTTGATTATGAAAATCGTCACTAACGTCAACGAACTGGCCGACCTGCGCCAAATGGTGGACGAGGGCTACATCTCCGTGCGCCCGCATCCGACCGCGCCGCTGCATATCTATAACTATACAGCCAGAGCGCAGTATGCGGGCCTCTGGAATCACGCCACGCTCACCTGTCGCGGTTTGATCGCCGACCATGCCGGCACCATTCTCGCGCGTCCCTTCACCAAGTTTTTCAATCTGGAACAGGTCGAGCAGCTTCCCGACGAACCGTTCGAGGTCTACGAGAAGCTTGATGGCTCGCTGGGCATTCTCTATTGGCTCGACGACGAACCGTACATCTCCACGCGCGGTAGTTTCGAGAGCCCACAGTCCCAGATCGCGACGGAGTTACTCCGCACCTACGACCTGTCTGGTCTTGATCGGCGGCTGACGTATCTGTTTGAGATTATCTATCCAGAGAATCGCATTGTCGTGAACTATGGGGATCGACGCGAATTAGTGCTGCTGGCGATCATCGACACGGCCACGGGGCGCGAATATCCGTTGACCGATATTGGATTTCCAGTGGCCCAAAAACATGAAGATGTGACCGACGTAGCGTCACTACGGGCACTCGATTGGGAGAACAGTGAAGGCTTCGTGGTCCGCTTCACCAGTGGCCTGCGAGTGAAAGTGAAATGCGCCGAATACGTGCGGCTCCACCGCCTGCTGACGGGACTGAGCGAGAAGATGATTCTGGAAGAGTACCTGATGGCCGGGGCCGACATGGGGAGTTTGGTCGAGCGCGTGCCTGATGAGTTTCATCGGTGGCTCCAACAAACGGTGAGCCACTTGCGTGGGCAGTACGACGACATTGAGCGCGCCGCACGCCAGATTTTCGACGCTACCACGGCGACGACACGCAAGGAATACGCGGCCATTTTCACCAAGACGCCGTACAGCGCCATCTTGTTTCATCTGCTGGATCGGAAGGACTACTCGCAATTGATCTGGAAGAGCATCAAGGCGAGGCCGCTCTCGTTCAAAGTTGATGAGGGTGGATGAGCGGGCCTCACGCATCATTCCTCCGCCGTGCCGCGGTTCGCCAACAGGAATGCCGTGTGGACAAATACATTCTCCTGACTATCATAGGGTGGCGCGCAAAAGGAGCCATGCGATGGTACGGTTGAGTGATGAAGAATTGGTCGAAACTTTCGGTCGGCAGCTCCCTGACTTGCTAGAACGGCGTCCAGACCTGGAACCGATGATCTACAACGTGTTTCTGAAGATATTGGTGCGCAAGGAAGAGGTGGCGGCGATCTTATCCGAGATGCAGGACTTTCGTACTGAGAGGCTGTGAAAGAATCTGATTCTGAGGAGCCCGCTGGGGTGACAGCGGACTAGCCTTGCCCTACAACAGCGGGATGAACCCAAGTGAACCACAGGCTGATGACTCTGCAGCACTCCCGGCCGAACTAGGCCACGCGGTGCCGCCGCCCCGGCTGCGCGGTGCCGAGCGCGACCAATTGATTCCGGCCATGCGCCTGGAAGAGCTCTTGACCGCCGACCACCAGGCCCGCGTCGTGTGGCAGTTCGTCCAGGGCGTGGACCTGACGTCTTTGTATGCGAGCATTCGCGCCGTCGAGGGCGGCCCCGGTCGTCCGGCCATCGACCCGCGTATCCTCGTGGCCCTCTGGCTCTACGCGACTCTGGAAGGCGTGGGCAGTGCCCGCGCCCTGGCCGACCTATGTACTGCGCATCACGCCTTCCGCTGGCTGTGCGGCGGGGTCAGCGTCAATTACCACACCCTGGCCGACTTTCGCGTGACGCACCTCGACGTGGTGGACGCCCTACTCACCCACAGCGTCGCCACCTTGCGCGCGCAGGACTTGGTCGATCTCAACCGCGTGGCCCAGGACGGGATGCGCGTGCGGGCCAGCGCGGGCGCGGCGTCTTTCCGCCGCCGCCCCACCCTGGAGCAGTGCCTGCAGCAAGCCCAGGAGCAGGTGCAGCGGCTGCGCACCGAACTGAAGGACGACCCTGGTCACGGCACCCGCCGTCAAGCCCAGGCTCAACAGCGGGCGGCCCGCGAGCGCGAGGAGCGCATCCGCCAAGCTCTGGCGCGCCTGCCCGAGTTGGCGGCCAAGAAGAAGGCGGGCGCGCAGGACCAAGCGCGCAGTTCGACGACCGACGCGGCGGCCACGGTAATGAAGATGGCGGACGGGGGCTTCCAGCTGGGCTGATGAAAATTGGCTCACGCGGCCAGCGGGAGCTGATCCTGTTTTTGTTCCGCAGTGCGCGGTGAAGCAAAGAGGGTCCGCCGCGTGGCTTGCACGGTTTTCCCGAGCTTGTCCCGACAC